>DATDJA010000025.1:0-4481 GCA_036520795.1 Candidatus Limnocylindrales bacterium | reverse complement strand
GCGCCGACAACCCCGAACGTGCCCGCCATGGCCACCAGCGTCAAGCCGCCCGCGACCAACGCCGCCACGACGAGGAGCCCGACGTGGAACGCCGCCCATTCAGGCCGCATCCGGGCGGCCCGCCTGACCAGGACCGCGACGATGAAGCCGATCGGCAGGGTGACCGGCGCGCCGGCGATCTCGGCGACGACGAGGATGACCAGGGCATAGATGAGGCCATAGAACAAGCCAAGGGCAGGTTCCGCGCTCGCCACCATGCCGATGACGAACAGGACCGCGATCACGACGCCGGCGATGAGCGGAGCGACGAGCGCGGCGAGGATCGTCGACCCGATCCAGTCCGGACCGGCCATGCGCGGGCCGGCCACTACCCCGATCGCCGCGCCAATGACGATCCCGACGCCGGCGACGGCGGCGACGTACGGCTGGTTCAGCCACCAGGCGGCGCTCGCGACGAGCGCCGGCACGGCGGCGCCGATGAGCAGGCCGAGCAGCGCAGGGTTCGCGCCGGACCGGGCGCCGACGGCGGGCGCGGCTGGCGTTGCGGGCGGGAGCGGCCAGGCGGCGTCCATGACGATCACCTCTAAACGTGCTACCCATCGGTAGCACGGCAAGTGTCGACCACCAACCTGCTACCGTCAAGTAGCACTAACCGTGCAGATCTGCCCGATCGGGCAATCGGTCGGCTTCCGAGGCCCGGCGACGCTCGGCTACGGTTCCCCCGTGGGCAGGGTTCAGGAACAGGCCGCCTGGAACGGCTTCGACGTCGCGCCGTCCGTCACCCCGTCGGCGGACCGCGGTGGCACGACCGCCGCCCACGGCTTCGGCATCGCCTTCAACCCGGCGACGATCGGGATGCTCCTCGACGGCTCGGACCGTGCGACCCGCGAGCAGCTGATCACCACGCTCCAGCGCATCCACGGCAATGCCGCCGTGCAGCGTCTGCTTGCCTCGTCCGGTCCCACGGTCCAGCGATGGGCCGTCGGGCTCGCCCGCAACACATCCGACTGCGCGGTGGTCGTGAACTGGATGAACGCCAACAGCCCGCACCGCGCGGACAGCGGCTGGGCGAAGACCCGGGCCCAGTTCTCATGGGGCGGCGATCCCGCGTACACCACCGCGGACGGCGTCACGACCGCGACCGTCACCAGCCCGACGGTCACGCCGACCGTGACCGTCGACATGCCCTCGTGGGCGCCGACCGACCCGGCGATGCGCACGGCCTGGAACGCGATGATCGCCGACCTGCGCGCCCACGAGGCCCTCCACGAGGGAATCGCGAGGACGTGGGAGGGCACCCTGCGGTCCAACCTGACCGACCTGTCGGTCACGGTCCCCAACCGGACCATCACGGCCTTCCGCTCGGCCGTCCAGGCGGAGTGGAACGGGTGGCTTCGTCAGCACCAGGCCGATCAGACGGCGATCGACCCGTACAGCGCGCTGCTTGACTGTTCGGGCGGGGGCGACACATCGGCGAGCACGGGTGGGGCCGGTGGCGGCGACACGGCGGAGCTCACCGGCCTGGACGAGGAGCTCGACCTTAGCGGGTAGGGAGGCTAACGACCGCTCAGCGGCCTCCCCAGCGCCATTCGATCGATCCCGTGTAGCAGTGGTCGAGGTAGTCGCACAGGCCGCGCGACATGTCCCACTGGCGGCCGGCGACGTAGGGGCCGCGGTCGATCACCGGCACCGTGACCTGGCGGCCGTTGGCCGGGTTTCGGAATGTGACCATCGTCCCGCACGGCAGCGTCCGGTGGGCCACGCCCATGATGGTCTTCGTGTACGTCTGGCCGCACGCGGTCCCGGAGCCGAAGAACTCCGACCCGTACCAGCTGATGTTGCTGTCGTAGCGCCAGTAGTTCTTGTTGAACACGCCGGCCCGGGTGCCCGGCTGATCGACCGTCACGCGACGGGTGGGCGACTTGCGCTTGCCGGGCTCAAGGAACGTCGAACCGGGCCCGAGCCATCCAGCCGAGCGGGTCGCCGAGTCGAGCCGTGGAATCGCCATCGCCGTGGAACCGGCGGGCGACGAAATCGAAACGGCGTGCAGGGTCGCCGAATCGATCTGCCTGGCGGAGCTCGGGGCACTCGAGCCCGCGGGTTCGGGTACGGCGACCAGGGCGGACGCGGCCATGAGTGCCGCGATCGCGACGATGAACCTGGTGCGCACGATAGGAGGTCAGGCTACCCGGGGGTGTCAAGCCCATCGGCCGTCACGGCAGCCGCCACTTGATCGTGCCCGTGTGGCAGTTGCGCAGGTAGTCGCAGGTGGCGCGGGACAGGTCCCACAGGCGCCCGCTCACATACGGCCCTCGATCGATGACGGGCACGGTGATGGTTCGGCCGTTGTTCGGGTTGCGCAGGGTGACACGGGTTCCGCAGGGGAGCGTCTTGCTGGCCACGCCGAGGATCGTCCGCGAATAGCGCTGGCCGCAGGCCGTGCCCGAACCGAAGAACGCCGAGCCGTACCAGGAGTATTCGGCGGTGTGCCAGCGGGAGCGCACGACCTTGCTCGGCCGGGCGGCGGGCTGGCGGGTCGCCGCGCGCGCGGCCGGCACGGCGATCCCACCCGGCTCGAGGAGCGGGGTTGCTGCGCTGAGTCGTCCTGCCGACGCGAGGTCGGATCCGGTGGTGAGGCTCGTCGTCACGGCTGGTAGGGGTCGGTCGAGGATGAGCGGCCGACTGTCGGCCAGTTCGAACGCCCGTGCAGTGCCGGGTGCCGCCATGGCGGCCGGATCGGCGAACGTGACCAGGGCGGCGACGGCGATGAGCGCCGGAGCCGCGACGAACAGCCTGGTTCGCACGGTGTGCCCAACGGTAGGCTGGCGGGCATGTCGGGATGGGTTCGGATCGGTTCCGCGGGATTTCGTTAGCGTGACGAATGCCGGCGCGCCGATCGCGCCCGACGCCGAGCGCTCGATCGAGGTGGACGGTCCGCTCGACCTCCGGCGGACGCTCGGGATCCATCGCCGCGGCCCGGGCGACCCGACGCTGCGGTTCGAGGCATCGGGGTCCGCATGGCGCTCGTCGCGGACCCCGGACGGCGCGGTGACGCTGTTCATCGAGGCACGCGACGGCGTCGTACGCGGGCGAGCCTGGGGCCCGGGTGCCGAGTGGGCGCTGACGCGACTCGGCGGCCTGGTCGGCCTCGACGACGATCCGGCCGCGCTCGTGCCCCAGCACGCGGCGATCGAGCGCGCCGTCCGGCGCCTGCGCGGCCTGCGGATCGGGCGAACGGGCGTCGTGCTCGAGGCGCTGGTCCCGGCGATCCTCGAGCAGAAGGTGATCGGCGAGGAGGCGCGGCGGGCGTGGACGGGGCTTGTCCGGCGCTACGGCGAGGACGCGCCCGGGCCACCGGGGATGCGGCTGCCGCCGACGCCCCGGACGCTGGCCGAGTTGCCCTACTACCGCTATCACCCGTTCGGGGTCGAGCAGCGCCGGGCGGACCTGATCCGGCGGGTGGCCAGGGAGGCGCCACGGCTGGAGGCGATGGTGGAGCCGGCGTCGGCGCCGGGCGGAGATCCCTCCGGGGCCTACGCGGCCCTCAGGGCGTTTCCTGGGATCGGGCCGTGGACGGCGGCCGAGGTGGGGATCCGGGCGTTCGGGGACCCCGACGCGGTGAGCGTCGGCGACTTCCACCTGCCGTCGATGGTCACCTGGGCCCTCGCCGGCGAACCGCGCGGGACCGACGAGCGGATGCTGGAGCTGCTCGAGGCCTACCGCGGTCAGCGGGGTCGCGTGCTGCGCCTGTTGGAGCTCACCGGTGGTGGGCCGCCGCGACGCGGCCCACGCCTGTCGCGTCAGCGAATCGACGCATTCTGAGCGTCCGCCTCGCTCGCGGCCGACCTGACGTCGCGCCGGGGGAGCTCGCGGAGCAGCACGAGCAGCTCCGTCTCGTCGCGGAACGTGCCGGACCCGCCACTGCCGACATGCCGCGCGACGCCACGCACCTCGTGGGATCCCGCGGCGGGAGCCCCGTCCGCCGGGCTCCACAGCCGGATCACGAAGGTGTCCATGCCTACAGGCCGCTCGGGCCGGGCTCGGCGTCGTAGCAGAACGCGAGGAACGCCCCGTCCCCGAGCGCGCCCGGCAGCTTGATCCGGCCGGTGAGACCGCCCGAGCCGACGACGCGCGCCCCGCAACCGTCGTGGACGACGACCAGATCGACCTCGCGGCTGGCGCACCAGGCGAGGACCCGGGGATCAATGAGGGAGACCATCTCGAGCCCGACGGCCAGCTCGCCGTCGGAGACGATGCGCGCTGTCTCGCCGATCGTGTCCACGTCGATCCGTATCCGACGACGGGTGACGATGCGCAGCCGGCGGAGCGTGCGGATGTCGTTGGTCGCTGTGGCGGCTGGCTCGACGGTGGTTGCGACATGGTTCGCGATCATCATGCGGTTCCTTCGTGGGGGAGCGGTCCGGCGAGCCGTGCCGCGTTGGGTTTCGGTGTTGGCGCCCATGGTCGACACCGGTCTTCAG
>DATDJA010000024.1:0-10045 GCA_036520795.1 Candidatus Limnocylindrales bacterium | reverse complement strand
GTGATCCACGACTTCCCGATCTGGATGGCCGAGACGGCGCGCGTGCCAACGCTCGCGCTGCCGGACGAGTCGCCGTCCGACGTCCTCGACCTCGCGACCCACTTCGGGGCGAAGTGGCTGATCGTCGGGCCGGAGCACGGCCGCTGGCCGGCGGTGCTCGACGGACCGGACCCCGATGCGGCCTGCTTCGAGGAGGTCCTGTTGCCGATCCCGGCCGACCGGCTCGACGCCGACGCCATTCGCGACCTCCGCGTGTTCCGGATCGCGTGCGCGGGTGTCGCGGGCGCGACAGCACCGGAATCTGCCGTGAGGCCGTCGCCGTGATGGGTGTGGCCGATACACTCCGCGCGATGGATGGTCCTCGGGGCGAGCCTGCAGAGAGTCGCTACGACGAGCTCCACGCCGAGGCGGCGGAGGCGCTGAGCTTCGCGGCGAACACGCTGCGCGGCATCCGCGACCGCTATCGCCAGGCCTATCTCGACGAGGTCACCCGGTCGGAGGACCTCAACGACGACCTCGCCGCGCTCGAGCGCGCCGCCGACGGGGGCCCAGGCGGAGCCGCCGTCACCTCGTCCGACCCGACCTCCCTCGAGGCCGCCCAGGCCGCGGAGGCCGGCGCCGCCGACCTGCAGCTGCGCCTGGTCCGCGCCGACGCCGGGCGCTCCACGGACGCGCTCGGTCGCCACGAGGGCGAGCTGTCGCACCTCGAGCTCGCGATCCGCAACCTCGAGACGACCTGGCTGTTCATCGAGCGCGGCGACGCCTCGCTGGTCACGGACCTCGACATGCCGCTGCTCCCGACCGACCTCCAGATGCGCATCGTCGAGGCCCAGGAGGCCGAACGCGTGCGCCTCGCCCAGGAGATACACGACGGACCGGCCCAGGCGCTCTCGAACGCGATCTTCCAGGTCGAGTTCGTCGATCGCGTGTTCGAGACGGACCCCTCGACGGCCCGCGAGGAGCTGCGCCTCCTGCGCGACCTGTTGCGCCGGGCGCTGGGCGACGTCCGCACCTTCATCGGCCAGCTCCGGCCGCCGGTCCTCGACGAGCTGGGGCTCGACGGGTCGATCGCCGAGACCGTGAGCAACCAGGCCGCCCTGTCCGGGCTGCTGATCACGACCCAGCTCGAAGCCCCGGCAGGGGACATCCCCCCGGCGACCCAGACCGTCGTGCTGCGCGTCGTGCAGGAGGCCCTGCAGAATGTCCGCAAGCACGCTTCGGCGACGAACGCGGTGGTTGCGTCGATGCTGGACGGAGGAGAATGGGTGTTGGAGGTCCGCGACGATGGTCGCGGGTTCGACACCGGCGCGGTGGCGGCCCGCGGTCGTCGCAACTTCGGGCTCCAGTTCATGCGCGAGCGGGCCGAGCTCATCGGCGCGCGCTTTGAAGTCCATTCGAGGCCAGAGGCGGGCACGGTCGTCCGGCTGGCTATTCCCATGACGCGAAAGGAGAGCGGATGACCGAGTACCAGGGTCCCGAGCGCCGTAGAGGCGGCTCGGACAGGCGCAACCAGTCGTATGAACGGGTACGGATCGTCATCGTCGACGACCACGCCCTGTTCCGGGTCGGCATCCGCCAGATCCTGGAGCGGGAGCCGGACTTCGAGATCGTGGGCGAGGCGGACGACGCACGCTCCGCGATGGACGCCGCGTTCGCGACCAACCCCGACGTCATCCTCATGGACCTCTCCCTGCCGTCCCCGGGCGGCATCGAGACCACGCAGCGGGTCAAGCGCGAGCTGCCGGCTGCGGCCATCGTGGTGCTGTCCACCGAAGAGGACGAGGACGCCCTGTTCGACGCCATCAAGGCGGGCGCGGCGGCGTTCATCCTCAAGGACATCGCACCCGAAGACCTCGTGATGATCATCCGCCGGGTCGTGGCCGGTGAGTACCTGATCAACGACAAGGTGTTCGCCCGGCCGGCGGTCGCCTCGCGGGTGCTCAAGGAGTTCCGCGAGCTCGCCGTGTACGGCCAGGAGGCCGCCCCGATCTTCGCGCCGTTGTCACCGCGCGAGGTTGAGATCCTGGACAACATCGCGCAGGGCATGACCAACAAGCAGGTCGCCTACGCGCTGTCGATCTCGGAGCAGACGGTCAAGAACCACATGAGCTCCATCCTCCGGAAGCTGTCGGTCAACGACCGGACCCAGGCCGTCGTGTACGCGATGCGCCAGGGCTGGATCCGGATGCCGGAGGACTGAGGCGAGGCAGACCGGACGAAGCGCGCTCGATGTCCAAGACCACCGATCCACCGCCGGCTTCCGCGGCCCAGCTCGCCGCCGACCTCGGCGCGGATGTCGCGGCGATCGACAACGAGCTGGCCGAGATCGACATGCTCGTCGGGCAGGCGCGGGCCGAGGCCGGACGACATGAGCAGAAGCGCGCCCAGCTCGCCGCCAAGCTGACGGCGACCGATGAGGGCGGAGCGCCCGACGCGTGGGCCCAGCTCGTCACGCTGACCAAGCGGTCGGTGCTGATGGAGGCACAGGTCGACGTCCTCGAGGGAAAGCGCCGCGCGCTCGCGCGCCATCGGGACGCGCTGGTGGTCGTCGCCGAGGCAATCACCGTCCTCGCCGGCGAGTCCGGCGCGGTCCCTGACGGAGGTCCGCCGTCGCTCTCGCGCGTCGTGATGAGCGCGCAGGAGGACCTGCGCCGTGAGATCGCGCGGGCCATGCACGACGGGCCCGCCCAGTCGCTGACGAACATCGTGCTCCAGGCGGCGATCGTCGAGCGACTCCTGGGCCGCGATCCGGACAGCGCCCGGGGCGAGCTCCGGCTGCTCGTGTCGATGGTCCAGCAGACGCTCGACGCGACCAAGAACTTCATCTTCGAGGTCCGGCCCATGGTCCTCGACGACCTCGGCGTGGTGCCGACGCTGCGGCGCATGGTTCGCGACCGCGGGCGGCGGGCCAAGATCCCGGTGGAGTTCGAGACGCTGGGGCAGGACCGGCGCCTGCCGATGGACGTGGAGAGCACGGTCTTCCGGATCCTGGACGTGGCCCTCGCGGCCTACCTGTCACTCGGGCCCGAGCGCGTCCAGGTACGCCTCGACTGGACCGACGAGCTGGAGGCCCGCGTCATCGCCGAGCGGGCACCCAAGCTGCCGGGCGACGGCGAGGCGCTCCCCGACATCCCGACCGACGACATGCCCGACGCGATCCGGGAGATGATCATGCAGCGCCACGAGGACCGTAAGGCGGCGGTCGAGGCTGCCGAGGCCGCGGCGATCGTCGAGCTGCCCGCGGCCGTGCTGCGCGACGTGACCGATCGGGCGTCGTCCATCGGCGGCCGGGTCGAGATGCTCGCCGGCGGCGGGGAGCTCCGGGTCCTCGTCCCGCTCCCGCGCGAGAGCGACGCGACGACGGCAGGCGGCGCCCTGCGGCCGTCGTGATCGACCGGCGTGCCCCGAGCGGCGCGGGCGACACCGGTCCGGGGATCCTCGAGACGTCGATCGTGCTCGGGCTCGCGCTGCTCCTGGCCGCGGTCATCGTCGTGGCCTTCGGCGGGACGCTGGCGGACGCCATCGGCGTGCTCGTCGACGCCGCCCACGGGGCCTCCTAAAGGTTCCTCCTGGCACCGCGATTCCGTGCGCTGACCATGACCATCGTCTCATTGAGAATCCCCGATCCCAGCGAGTACGTTATCGCCGCCCTGGACCTCAGGGTGGCACTCATCGGGAGGCACATATATGGCGCTCATCACCTCGTTCCTCGCCTCGCTCGAGCGGGACGAGGAGGGCCAGGGACTCGCCGAGTACGCGCTGATCCTCGCCCTCATCGCGATCGTCGCGATCGTCGCCCTCATCTTCCTGGGCAACCAGGTCTCGCAGATCCTCTCGACGGTCGGCAAGTCCATCTAGCTGCCACCCGTTACGCAGAGTGAAGGCCGCCGGCGTTGTTCGGCGGCCTTCGTGCATCCAGGGCACCCACGGGGGTGCAGGCGTGCAACGTGGCCAGATGGTCCGGGTTGACGCCCTCGCTGGAGTCCACATATCGTTCGCCCTCGCCGCGACGGGTTCGCGAGCTTTTGAGGAAAGGAGGTAATCCATCCCATGACGCTGTTCAATGCACTGATTGGTCTTATCAATCGGGACGAGGAAGGTCAGGGTCTCGCCGAGTACGCGCTGATCCTGGCCCTGATCGCGATCGTCGCGATCGTCGCCCTCATCTTCCTGGGCAACCAGGTCTCGCAGATCCTCTCGACGGTCGGCAAGTCCATCTGACCCCGGTGGTCGACAGTCACTGATTGCGACGCGCCGGTCTCGACTAGGGGCCGGCGCAACGCCTCCAGGGACTGTGATGGACGATCGTCAACGGCGGGCCTCCTGGCCCAACCGGGACGAGCAACAGCCCCAACCACAGAGAGGTGAGTACCGGAATGATCGTTCTGCACACCAGAGCGTTCATCCAGCGGCTCACCGATCCGGATGACGAAAACGGCCAGGGTCTCGCGGAATACGCACTCATCCTCGCCCTCATCGCCATCGTCGCCATCATCGCTCTCATCTTTCTTGGTAACCAGGTCAGCGACAAGTTCAGTGTGATCGGCGACGCGATCGACTCGGTGACGCCCTGACGGGCGCTTCAATTGTCAGTCGCACCGAACACGGCCCGTCGGCAACCGCCGGCGGGCCGTTCCACGTCCAGCTCGCTGAAACCACGATCGTCGATTCATGCTCGTCGGCTCAGCGCTGAAGCCTGGGAGCGCCCGTCCGGCACACTCGCGGGCGTGCTCAGTGCCTTGCAGGCCACCTTACGGTGTGCGGCCCATCTACCCATTTCCTTCCAATGGTCCTAGGCCTTTTGGCTGGTGTTCGCCCTGAATCACGATGTTAGAGTGGTGCCACCTGTCACACGGCTCGGGAGGTCCAGTTGAAGCGTTCGAACCGGTTGGTCCTGCTTATCGGGATCTTCCTCGCACTTATCGCGTTCGTCCTCATCCTCATGACGCTAGGCGGGGGTGGCGGGCCAGGCGGCCCGACTGAAACGACGCCCACGACCACGACGATCGTCGTTGCGTCGCGGGACATCGAGCTTGGCGACACGATCAAGGAAGCAGACGTGGAAGAGTCCGAGATCAACATCACGGACTTCCCGCCTGACGGGATCAAGCTCGAGAGCCTCGTCATCGGCCAGATCAGCCGCGCCAACGTGGTCAAGGGCCAGGCCGTGACGACGGAAGTCCTCGAGGGCGCCTCGGGCACCATCGGGAACGTGACGGTTCCCCCGGGCTTCGTGGCGATGGCCGTCCAGGTCGACCAGGTCACCGGCGTCGGCACGGTCATCAAGGCCGGCGACTACGTCGACATGGTCACGGGCATCACGGGCATGGACAAGGTGCCGGTCGTGGTCTCGCCGACCTCGCGACCCACCAACGCCACGCCGCGACCCAACGCCACGCCCCCGCCGCGCGCCGGGTTCATCCCGGAGCCGCTGCCCTACAACTCGACCACCGTCAAGACGCTCATCCAGGGCGTCCAGGTCCTCGGCACGCTGCTGCCGCCGACCGAGCAGAACACCGACAACCAGACGCCGCCTCCTGGCTCGGAGGCCAACACGACCACGCTGAACGGCCAGCAGCAGATCGTCATCCTCGCGGTCACCCCGCAGGACGCCGAGATCATCAAGTTCGCCCAGATCGACGGGACCATCTCGCTGCTGCTGCGGGCAACCGCTGACTGCCAGCCGTCCGAGAGCGCCAGCCCGTCGCCGTCGCCGTCGGCCAGCGCTGAGCCGGGTGCGAGCCCGAGCGCCAGCCCGCTGATCAATGGCAACTGCCCGATCAGGTTCACCACCGGCATCACGCTGCGTCGTCTCGTCGACGACCGGGGCGTGCTCCCGCCGCAGATCGTCGAAGTCATCCAGCCGACCCCGTACCCGCAGGTGCCGGCTAGCCCGGCTCCGTAACACCGCCTCCACCGCGGGCCAGCGGCCCGCTCCAGCGACCCGATGGGCCGGTCTCCACCGGCCCATCGACGTCCGATCCACCCCAGAACGGCAACCCGTATCCGAGACCCATGGCAGACCAGATCCGTGTCCTGATCGTCGACGACATCCCGGAGACCCGCGACCACCTCTCGAAGCTCCTGGGCTTCGAGTCGGACATCGAGGTCGTCGGATCCGCGGCGTCCGGACGCGAGGCGCTCAAGATGGCCGCCGAGCTGACGCCCGACGTCGTGCTCATGGACATCAACATGCCCGATATGGACGGCATCTCGGCGACGGAGCGTCTGTCGGCCGAAGTGCCGGCCGCCGCGGTCGTGATGATGTCCGTCCAGGGCGAGGCCGACTACCTCCGCCGCTCGATGCTTGCCGGGGCACGCGAGTTCCTCGTCAAGCCGTTCTCCTCGGATGAGCTGACCTCGTCGATCCGGCAGGTCTACACCCGGGAGCGCGAGAAGATGTCGCGCATGGCGGTGGTCCCGCAGCCGGCACCAGCTGCCGGCGGTGGGGCGGCCGCCCCCGCCCGACCCGCATCGTCCACCCGCGAGGCCGGGGAACCGGGCCGGGTGGTCGCGGTGTTCGGGCCCAAGGGGGGCGTCGGACGCACCACGCTCGCCGTCAACCTCGCCGTCGCCGCGGCGACCGAGCTCGGCCAGACGACCTGTCTCGTCGACGCCTCGTTCCAGTTCGGCGACATCGGGGTCCTGCTCAACCTGAACCCCAAGAACAAGTCCATCGCGGACGTCATCCCCGAGCTGGAGCACGGGGACATCGAGTCGCTCGACCCGTTCGTGATCAACCACTCGGCCGGCATCAAGGTCCTGCTCGCCCCTCCGTCACCGGAGATGGCCGAGCTGATCACACCGGCCGGCGCCAAGCGCATGATCGAGGCGCTGCGGAGCGCCAACGACCTGGTGGTCGTTGACTGCATGTCGACCTTTAACGACACGACCCTTGCGATTCTCGATCTTGCGGATACCGTGCTCACGATGCTCTCGCTCGAGATCACGTCGATCAAGAACATCCGCCTCTTCCTCGAGGTGGCGGATCAGCTCGGCTACGGGTCGGACAAGATCCGGCTCGTCCTCAATCGCGCCGATTCGTCACTGGGCATCCGCGTCGCCGACGTGGAGCACTCGATCGGGCGGCGTGTCGACCACACGATCGTCTCCGATGGTCGGAGCGTCGTCTACGCCCTCAACCGGGGGGTGCCATTCTTCCTCTCCAACCGAGAGGCGCAGGTCTCACAGGACGTGCTGCGCCTCGCCTCGGCCGTGGTTGGCTCAAAGGCGGAAGCCGCCGACGAGCCCAGCCGCAAGGCCGGTCAGAAGAAGTCGCTGTTCGCATGGCGATGATGCGACAGCGCGCACAATGGCCGCTCACGGCCGAAGGGGTGTAACCGATGTCCCTCTTGAAGCGGATCGAAAGCGCTCGACCCGGCACGGGCACGACGCCCGAGGGGTCCAACGTTCCCGTCCCGACGCCGGGTGGCGGCGGGACGACGACGCCGGCTGCGCCGCAGGGCCGCCTGATGACTCAGGCACCCGTGCGCGAGTCGTTCCGGGACGTCAAGTTCCGGATCCAGAGCCGCGTCATCCAGGACCTGGACCCGAAGCTCGACCTGTCCAACCAGGTCGAGGTGCGCCGGCAGATCGAGGAGATCTTCGGCAAGGTCATCGACGAGGAAGGCCTCGCCCTGACGCGCGCCGAGCGCGTCCGGATGCTGGAGCAGATCACCGACGAGATCATCGGCCTCGGGCCGCTCGAACCGCTCCTGCGCGACGAGTCGATCTCGGAAGTCATGGTCAACGGCCCGCGCCAGGTCTACATCGAGCGCAGCGGCCGCCTCGAGCTCACGAACGTCGTCTTCCAGAACGACGACCACGTCATGCGCATCATCGATCGGATCATCGCGCCGATCGGCCGCCGCGTTGACGAGTCGTCGCCCATGGTCGACGCCCGACTGACCGACGGCTCCCGCGTGAACGCCATCATCCCGCCCCTGTCCCTCGTTGGGCCGGTCATCACGATCCGGAAGTTCTCGGCCTCCCCCTTCACGGTCGACGACCTCATCCGGTTCGGCACCGCGACCCCGGACATGTTCGAGTTCCTGCGGGCGTCGGTTGAGGCGCGCCTCAACCTGTTCGTCAGCGGCGGCACGGGCTCCGGCAAGACAACGACGCTCAACGTCCTGTCGTCGTTCATCCCGAACGACGAGCGGATCGTCACGATCGAGGACGCCGCCGAGCTGCAGCTCCGCCAGGAGCACGTGGTGACGCTCGAGTCCCGCCCCGCCAACATCGAGGGCAAGGGCCAGGTCCCGATCCGGGAGCTCGTCCGGAACTCGCTGCGCATGCGGCCCGACCGCATCATCGTCGGCGAGTGCCGTTCGGGTGAGGCGCTGGACATGCTCCAGGCCATGAACACCGGCCACGACGGCTCGATGTCCACGGGCCACGCGAACAGCCCCCGCGACATGCTCGCGCGGCTCGAGACGATGGTGCTCATGGCGGGCGTCGACCTGCCGGTCCGCGCCATCCGCGAGCAGATCGCGTCGGCGGTCGACCTCATCGTCCACCAGTCCCGCCTCAAGGACGGCACGCGCCGGATCACGAACATCACCGAGGTCCAGGGGATGGAAGGTGACGTCATCGTGATGCAGGATGTGTTCGTGTTCGAGCAGACGGGCGTCGTCGAAGGCAAGATCCAGGGCCGCCTGAAGCCGACCGGCATCCGGCCCAAGTTCGTCGAGAAGTTCGAGGTCCAGGGCATTCACCTGCCGCCGGGCCTGTTCGGCTCCACCTACTAGATCGCCGGCACGAGAGGACTGCACCCATGGACATGACCATCGTCATCGCCGGCATCGCTGCCCTCGCGATCCTGACGATCGCCGTTGGCATCGCCATGACCGGCGGCGGCTCGGGCGTCAACGCGCGCCTCGAGCGCTACGCGTCGACCAAGCCGGACAAGCCCGCGACCGGAGCGACGGGGACGGCGGGCTTCGCCGAGGCCTTCCAGTCCAGCGCGGCGCTCGCGCAGCTGAACAAGGTCGTCGAGCAGCGCGACTTCGGGGCCAACCTGGCCCGCGAGATCGCGCGTGCGGACCTCAAGCTCAAGGTCAGTGAGTACCTCGTGATCTGGGCCGGCTGCGTCTTCGCAGTGCCCCTGTTGATGCTGCTCCTGTCGATCGTGTTCCCCGGGCTCGGCAACCCGATCGTGCTCCTGGTGGGCGCGCTCATCGGGTTCATGCTGCCGCGGTTCTGGCTGAACCGCCGCAAGTCCGGCCGGCTCAACTCGTTCAACAAGCAGCTCCCCGACACCATCACGCTGATCGCCAACGCCCTGCGGGCCGGCTCCTCGTTCCTCCAGGCGATCGAGCTCGTCGTCCGCGAGTCGCGGCCGCCCATCTCGACCGAGTTCGGCCGCGTCATCCGCGAGGTCAACCTCGGCCTGTCGTTCGAGGTCGCGCTCGAGAACATGGTCCGCCGGGTCAAGTCCGACGACCTCGAGCTGATGGCGACCGCCATCTCGATCCAGCACACCGTTGGCGGTAACCTCGCCGAGATCCTCGACTCGATCGCGTTCACGATCCGTGAGCGGGTCCGGATCAAGGGCGAGATCAAGACCCTTACCGCGCAGCAGCGACTGTCGGGCTACGTCGTCGGCTTCCTGCCGATCGGCCTGTGCCTGTTCCTGTTCGTCGCCGCACCGTCCTTCATGTCGCCGATGTTCGACAGCCGCGTGTCCCTGATCGGACTCCCGGGCGGCGTGATCATCCTCGCGATTGGCGGGTTCGCGATGTTCATTGGCTTCATGTTGATCCGCAAGATCGTGGACATCGAGGTCTAGCGCCGATGGATAACCTTCTGCCCCTGCTCATCGCGGGGGTCGCGGCAATCGCGATCCTCCTGATCTTCGTCGGCCTGGCCGGAAACTCGCCCGTGGACCCGGTCCACGCGCGGTTGACCCAGCTGGGCACGATGCAGGCCAAGAACCTCGAGGAGCTCGAACTCCAGCAGCCCGTCTTCGAGCGGACGATCCGCCCGCTCGCCAACCGCCTGTCCGGCGCCACGTCGCGCGTCGCGAGCACGTCGTTCACGGCCA
>DATDJA010000023.1:0-4810 GCA_036520795.1 Candidatus Limnocylindrales bacterium | reverse complement strand
CGAAGTCGCGCTTGCGTCGGTACTCCTCGAGCGGCATCGGTCGAGTATGCGCAATGAGGCTGGAGATCGGGTCGCGTGGCCCGTCCCGCCGTGACCGATGGCCGAGGTCGCGGGCGCCGCGCGCCGTCAGGCTGGATGCATCGGAGCCAGTCATCGGAGGCCGGCGATGCACGCCGTCGTTCGTCCCGGGGCGAAGGTCGACCGCCCCGCCTACGCGCTCGTCGCGATTCCGCTCGAGCTGTTCACGGCGATCGGCGCCATCCCCGTCGGGATCGCGTTCATCACCGACCCGTCTGGCGCCTCGATGGGGCTGCCGCGCGGCTGGATCGAGGCGACGATGTTCGGGTCATACCTCGTTCCCGGCCTGTACCTGCTGCTGATGAACGGCGTCGGGATGCTGCTGACCGCCGGCCTGACCGTGATCCGGCACTGGGCCGCGCCCTGGCTCACAGGCGTCCTCGGCGCCGGGCTCGTGGTCTGGATCCTCGTCCAGCTCCTGGTCATGCCCGAGACTTCGTTGCTCCAGGCGCTGTTCCTGGCGACGGGCGTGGCGCTCGCGGCCATCGGGTTCGCCTGGCTCACGCAGACGGGGCAGCTCCGGTTGCGCGAGGGCTGACCGTCGGGCACCGGCCTACTCGTCCCGGCAAACCGCCCGCTCCGCCAGCGCCACCAGCCGGTCCGCGACGACCTCCTCGGGCAGCCCGAGGGCGTGGAACAGCTCGTCAAACGCCGGAAAGCTCGTCGCAACCGACAGGAGATCGGCCGCCTCCTTGACGCCGATCCCCGCCCGCAGCTGGCCCTGCTCCTCGAGGCGGCGAGCGAGGTGGACCATGCCCGGGCGCCGGCCGTCCTCGAGTGCCGCGACCGCCGCGACGGCATCGGCGTCGACGCCTGCCATCGTGAACAGCGCTCGGGCGAGCTCAGGCCGCGTGGCGAAGATCCGCACCGACTCCCGCTGGGCCCGCCGGAGCGACTCCCGGGCGTCGGGATGCATCGATGCCTCGATCAGGCGCTCGAACTCGGCCACCTCGCGCAGTCGTCCGGCGAGCGCGACCAGCAGTCCCCGCCGCGAGTCGAACAGCGTGTAGACGGTCGAGCGCGAGACACCTGCCCGCCTGGCGACGTCGTCGATCCGGACCGCGGCCAAGGGTCCGCGATCGAACGAGGCCTCGGCGGCATCGAGGATTCGCAGCCGAGTGACCTCCGCGGAGGCCGCCCGGGCGCGTTGCACATAGCGACGTTTGTCCATGTTGACAGCATGATACTTCATCGGACAGACTGTGCATCGGAATACACACTGTCCGATGAAATGGAGATTGACGCCATGACCCGCCGCACCAGCACCCCGGTCCTCATCGTCGGCGCCGGCCCGGCCGGCCTCGTGACCGCCCTCGTCCTCGCCCGCCAGGGCGTCCGCTCCACCCTCGTGGAGCGCCATCCGGGGACGTCGACCCACCCGCGCGCCTCGGGCGTGAGCACGCGATCCATGGAGATCTTCCGGCGCCTGGGTGTCGAGGACGAGATCCGCGCCCGCAGCCTCGACGCCATCCCGCTGATGTCGATGTCGGCTTCGCTCGCATCGCCGGCGCGCCAGGTCGCCCCGCTCGGCTTCCCCACCTCGGAGCAGGCCGCGACGGTGAGCCCGACCGGTCCGACGATCAGCCCCCAGGACCACGTGGAGCCGGTGCTGCTCCGCCGGATCGAGGCCCTCGGCCTGACCGACGTCCGGTTCTCCACCGAGGTCCTCGCGCTCCGCCAGGGCGCCTCCGCGGTCGAGACGACGGTCGTCGATCGCACGACGGGCGAGCGCTCGGTCGTGCACGCGGAGTACGTGGTCGCCGCGGACGGCGCCCGCAGCACGGTCCGAGACCTGCTCGGCATCGACGTGATCGGCCCGGCCGGGTTCGAGCACTACGCGTCGATCCTGTTCCGCGCAAACCTGTGGCCCGTCGTCGGCGAGCCGCGCTACGGGCTGTACATGCTCGGCGGGCCGGGCGTCCGCCCGGCAATCGTGGCCCCGATGGGCCCCGACGACCGGTTCGTGTTCGGGCAGCCGGGCAGCCCCGAAGCAGTCGCGGCGATGGTCGCCGATCCCGAGCTCGCGAAGGCCGCGATCCGCACGGCGGCCGGTGTGCCGGACCTCGAGGTCGACGTCCTCGCGTCGATGCCGCTCGAGTTCGGTGCCCAGCTGGCCACCCGCTGGCGGGATGGCTCCGTGTTCCTCGTGGGCGACGCCGCCCACCGGATGCCGCCGTTCGGTGGCCGGGGCATGAACACCGCGGTGGCCGACGCGTACAACCTCGGCTGGAAGCTCGCGACCGTCCTCACGGGCGTCGCCAGCCCCGCCCTCCTCGACTCGTACGAGGCCGAGCGGATGCCCGTCGGCCGGCACAACGTGTCGCTGGCGCTGGCCCGCCACCCGGAGCTCGCGGCACGGCACGGGCTGGCGCTCGATCCCGCGTCCGCAGCCGGCCCCAACGGCACGCCCGACGGCCTCGCCGAGGACCTGGGCTATCGGTACGCCTCGGACGTCGTCTCGGCGACGGCCGGATCACGGGCCCCGCACGCGTGGCTCACGACCCGGGCCGGCGTCGTGTCCACGATCGACGTTGCCGCCGACGGCTTCGTGCTGCTCGCCAACGGCGACGGAGCCGCGTGGCGGCGAGCCGCCTCGGCGTTCAGGGCGCCCCGCGGCTTCCTGCGCGGGCTGGCCGCCGTGGGTCCAGCAATGGCGTTCAGCCCCGCGTTCGAGCTGCCGGTCGTGAGCGTGGGCGAGGACGCCCGCGACCGCGACGGGTCGTTTGCCGCCGCGTACGGCCTCGGCGCCGGGGGCGCCGTCCTGGTTCGCCCCGACGGTCACGTCGCGGCACGCTGGACCGAGGCCCCCGCAGACCATCGGGCCGAGGTCGGTCGAGCGATCGCCGTCGCGCTCGGCCACATTCGACCGTCGGCGACCCGGCCGGCGGCAACGCCCGGCCTTGCGACCGTGACCCCCGGGCAGGCGGCCGCCGCCGGACGCGAGCGGCCGTTCGAACCGGCCCGGGCCTGAGGCCACGAATAGACCGGCGCGGGACCCGTCGTCGCGCGGCGGGCCTGTGCCGGGCACACTTCGAGCATGCACGAGCGCATCAACGCGTACGGCCAGCCGATCGGCCCCGACCTCCCCGACTGGCAGGCCCGGCCGTGGCCGCCTCGGACGCCGATGATCGGTCGCCACTGCCGTATCGAGCCGGTCGACCCGGTTCGAGATGCCGCGGACCTGTTCGAGGCGTATGCCGAGGCGCCCGACGACCGCGACTGGACCTACCTCGCGACCGAGCGTCCCGCCACGCTCGAGGCGTTCCGCACCCACCTCGAGCGCCTGGCGGCGACCGCCGACCCGTTCCACCACACGATCACGGACATCGCCACCGGCCGTCCCGTCGGGACGGCCGCGCTGATGCGGATCGACCCGCCGAACGGGGTCATCGAGATCGGCTGGATCAACAGCACGCGGCGACTGCAGCGGACGGTTGCGTCGACGGAGGCGATGTACCTGTTCATGTCCCGCGTGTTCGACGAGCTGGGCTACCGGCGGTACGAATGGAAGTGCGATTCCCGGAACGCGCCGTCGCGCGCGACGGCGGCCCGACTCGGGTTCCAGTTCGAGGGGATCTTTCGGCAAGCGGCGGTCGCCAAGGGTCGCAGCCGTGACACCGCGTGGTTCTCGATCCTCGACGGCGAGTGGCCGGCGCTGCGCCGGGCCTACGAGGCCTGGCTGCGGCCCGAGAACTTCGACGCGAGTGGCGATCAGGTCGAGCGGCTCGCCGACTGCATCGCTCGCTCCCGCGGCTGAGCGGTCTCCTCGCCGACGGCTTCAGCCCCGGAGGTAGGCCCGCATCACCGGCACGAACGCCTCGATGGCGTCGGCACGGTTGGGCCGCAGCTGGACCTGGAGGTGCGCGATCCCGAGGTCGTCGTATTGCCGCACGGCGTCCGCGAGCTCGGCCGGTGTCCCGCGGAGCTCGTGCTCCTCGGCCGGACGATCGTCCGGATCGTCGATCGTCCGCACGAGCACCTCCGCCGATCGGGGGAGGGTCAGCGGATCGCGGCCGGCCGCCTCGCACGCCGCGTCGACGGCGGCCAGGATCGGGACCAGCTCCTCGATCGAGCGCATCCCGCCGTTCCACTCGTCGGCGAGCTCGGCCGTGAGCCGGAGCATGCGGGCTCCGGTCGTCCCGATCATGATCGGCGGCCCGGCGGGCCGCGGACCGCGAGGCGAGATCGGCGCGCCGCCCGCGTGCGCATAGGCGCCGTCGAACTCGGCGTGTCCCCCGCGGAACATCGCCGCAATGATCCGCAGCCCCTCCTCGAACCGGTCGAAGCGATGGTCGAACGGCACGCCGAAGGCGCGGAACTCGGGCTCGTTCCAGGCCGCGCCGAGGCCGAGCACCAGGCGGCCGCCGCTGACCTCGTCGAGGGTCTCGGCCATCTTCGCGAACAGGGCCGGGTTGCGCAGCGGCATCGCGGACACGTAGGTCCCCAGCCGCACGCGATCGGTCGCCACCGCGAGCGCCGAGAGCAGCGTCCACGACTCCCAGGCCCCTGCCCACTCCCCCATCGGATCGCCGAAGCCCAGGTGGTCAGAGATCCAGACGGCGTCGAAGCCCACCTCCTCGCCCGCGGTCGCCATCGCCCGGATGTCGGCCCAGCGCGGCGTGGCGCCGTCCATCGAGCCCTCGACGAACGGCAGGTTGAGGCCCAGCGTGAGCGCCATTGCACACGATGCTAGCGTCCGCACCATGACCACCGCCACCGTTGGCGAGGCGCG
>DATDJA010000022.1:0-2791 GCA_036520795.1 Candidatus Limnocylindrales bacterium | reverse complement strand
GTGGACCCGGTCGCGGGGATGCACCAGCGTCGTCGGCACACCGTAGCGAGCGTAGACCTGGGCCAGCTCGACGCCGGTGGGCCCGCCGCCGAGGATCGCCAGCGAGCGCGGAAGCTCGCGGGTCGAGGTGCCCTCGACGTTGGTCCACGGCAGCGCGTCCGCCAGGCCGGGCAGGTCGGGCACGCGGCTCACGGAGCCGACGGCGAGGATCACCGCACCGGCCTCGAGCACCCGATCGCCGACCCGCACCCGCCCGGGGCCGTCGAAGGCCGCCGAGCCGCGGATCACGGTGGCGCCCGCGCCCTCGAGCCCCTTCACGTGGCCCGTGTCGTCCGGCTCATCGGTCTTCGTGCGGTTGATCATGTAATCGCGGAAGTCCGACGCCTTCGACCAGGGGTAGCTGCCACCGGCGTGATGGACCGATGCGGCATGCAGGAGCGCCTTGGACGGCATGCATGCCCAGAACGGGCACGAGCCGCCGAACAGCGCGCGGTCGATGATCGCGACCGATGCCCCGCGCGCGCGGGCGTAGTACGCGGCAGCTTCTCCGGCGGCTCCCGCTCCGATGACGACGATGTCGAATCGATCCATGGCCGCCATCATAGGTTTGGCCGAGGTCCGCTGGTCGCCGCCAGTGAAGCGCGGGAGCGATATAGCGTGCGTGCTATAGCGACCCCGTGGCGCCCGCGTCCCTCGATGACATGGGCGCCATCGGTCGCGCGACTACGCCTCGGCGCCTCCGATCCAGACGCGGAGGGGACGCACCCCACCCAGTCGCAGGACGAATGCCCCCTCGTGCTCCGCATCCCACGCCACGAGGTCCGCTGAAGCGCCAACCTCGAGCCGTCCCAGGTCGGGCCGTCGCAGGCCGGTGGCGGCACCTGCCGTCGCGGCGGTCAGTGCCTCGGCAACGGTCATGCCCATCAGCGCCGCACCGAGCCCGATGACCATCGGCATGCTTCCGAACTGGCCGTAGGTTCCCGCGTTCGCGTCGCTCGCCAGCGCCACCGTGGCGCCGGAGTCGAGGAGCGCCCGCGCCGGCGGCATCCGGTCGCGCAGAACGATCGCCGGGGCTGGGAGGAGGGTCGCAACGGTTCGCGACCCGGCGAGCGCCGCCACCCCGGCCGCGTCGAGCTGCTCCAGATGGTCGACCGATGCGACGCCCAGCGTCACGCCGAGCTCCGTGGCGCCGGTGCGCTCGAGCTGATCGGCGTGCACGCGAACGCCCAGGCCAGCCTTGAGCGCGGCGCGCGCGATCCGCTCGGTAGCCGGGAGGTCGAAGAAGCCGGCGTCGCTGAACACGTCGACGAACGCGGCAAGGCCTTCGGCGGCAACTGCCGGAATCATGTCGTCGGCCACGTGCGAGGCGTACGCGTCCATCGAGGACGCCTCCGGTGGGACGGCATGCGCGCCGAGGAATGTCGTGATGACCCGAACGGGGAGCCGCTCGCCCACGCTGGCGATGATCCGCAGGTGGCGCAGCTCCTCGTCCAGCGTGAGGCCGTAGCCGGACTTGCTCTCCACGGTCGTGGTGCCGGCGGCGAGGGCCGCCCGGAGCCGCTGCTCGACGAGCTCCGTCAGCGTCGCGTCGTCGGCGGCACGAGTCGCGCGGACCGTGCGCAGGATGCCGCCGTCGGTGTACAAAGTGCCCTCGAGTCGCGCGGCCGCCTCGTCCGAACGATCGCCCGCGAAGACGGGGTGGGTGTGGCTGTCGATCAGCCCGGGCGTCACGAGGGACGTGCCCAGTTCGAGACGCTCGGGGTCATTCGGCGCGTCGGCGGGGTCGCCGATCCACGAGATCAGCCCGTCGCGGACCTGGATCGCCCAGGGTGATCGTCCCAGCGGTGCGAGGCGGCCGGTGCCGGTGAGCAGCATGGCGGGAGCGTACCGGTTCCGCGACCCCCGAAGCGACACGCGTACACTCGGCGCATGGCCGCCAAGCCGGCGATCCTCGCGGTCGACGACGACACGCCCGTCCTGCGGGCCGTCGAGCGTGATCTCCGTGCGCGCTACGGCGACCAATATCGAATCATCGGTGCGGGATCCGGTACCGAGGCGCTCGAGGTCGTTCGCGAGCTGACCGTGCGCGGTGATCCGGTCGCCCTGTTCCTGGTCGACCAGCGCATGCCGGTCATGACCGGCACGGAGCTGCTGGCCCAGGCGATCCCGCTGCAGCCGGACGCGAAGCGCGTCCTGCTCACCGCCTACGCCGATACCGACGTCGCCATCCGCGCCATCAACGAGATCCGCCTGGACCAGTACCTGCTCAAGCCGTGGGAGCCTCCGGAGGAGCGCCTCTACCCGGTCGTCGACGACGTGCTGGCCGACTGGATCGCGGCATTCCGTCCACCGTTCGAGGGCCTCCGCCTGCTGAGCAGCAGATGGGCGCCGCGCGGCCACGAGCTGCGCGACTTCCTGACGCGCAACCAGGTCCCGTACGCCTGGCTCGACCCCGAGTCCGACGAGGAGGGCCGTCGCCTGGCCGCGTCGCTCGATCCGCCGGCGGACCCGACGCACCCGATCGTCTGCTTCGCCGACGGCCGAATCCTGCGCGACCCGTCGACGCGCGAGCTGGCCGAGGCCGTCGGCATGTCGGTCGCGGCGACCCTTCCGTTCTATGACCTCGTCATCGTCGGGGCGGGACCCGCCGGCCTGGCGGCAGCCGTGTACGGAGCCAGCGAGGGGCTCAAGACGCTCCTCATCGAGCGCGAGGCGCCGGGTGGGCAGGCCGGCACCACCAGCCGAATCGAGAACTACCTCGGATTCCCGTCGGGCCTCACCGGTGGCGATC
>DATDJA010000021.1:0-5085 GCA_036520795.1 Candidatus Limnocylindrales bacterium | reverse complement strand
AGGGCTGGCTCGTCGTCACCCTGGACGACAAGAACGGCCGCGCCCAGGCGAACATCGTCCGGCCCTAGTCTCCCGGCGGGACGGCCCGCCATCCACCGGACACGCACCGAGGCCCCGACCGCCGGTCGGGGCCTCGTGATTCGCCGTGGGGGGAGTGTCAGTAGCCGGCGACGCCCTCGCACAGCTTGACGCTGCCCGTCTCCGAGGCGTGGTAGTCCATCGTCTTGCCGTCCGCCTCGAGCACGATCTTGTAGCCCGGGACGAGCGCCTGCGTGTACATCTCGCCGGGCTTGGGGCAGCCGAGGGCGCCGCTGTCCCAGGTCGTCGCCTCGGCGGACACGACCGTGACCGCCGACGGGTCCACGCCGGCCTGTGTCGCGGCGTCCGCGATCGCCTTCTGGACGATCTCGTCCGGCACCGCGCCGCCGGTCGTGCCACCCGATGGGGAGGGGATGGCCACCTGGCTCCCGAGTGGCCGGGTCGTCGGAGCGTCGCTCGCGCCACCGGGGCCCGCGGGCGCCCCTGGAACGGCGGTGCAGCCGACGAGGACCGCCAACGACAACAGGGCCAGTGACGCGATGGGCAGGGAGCGGCGGACGGGGATCACCATGCCCGCTTGGACGCGCGGACCCCCGCCCGTGGTTCCCGCGGCCGCACCGCGCGCGCGGTCCTCGGGCGGCCACGTGGCCGGTAGACTGCCCGCGTCGTGCCGCTGCCGTCGTCCATCCATGCCGTCATCGAGTTCACGTTTGCGCCGATCGCGCAGGTCGGGCCGTGGAGCGTGCGCCTGGAGACGATTGCGCTTGCGGTGGTTGTCCTGGTCGCCCTGATCCTCGCGGTGCGGATCGCCCGGACGACCCCGGTCGACGTCCGCCGCGCTGCCGGTGACCGGCTGCCGCCGGATGGTGAGCCGAATCATCTTCGTTCCGACGACCTCCTGTTCATTGCCATTGCCGCGATCCCCGGCGCGGTCGCGGGGGGGCGGATCGGCTACGTGCTGCTGCATCTCGACTATTACACCGCGAATCAGGGCGCGATCCTCGATGTCGCCCAGGGCGGGTTCGAACTGTCGCTCGCGGTCGTCGGCGGCACCCTCACCGCGGCGGTCGTCGCCGCGCTGCTCGGCGCGCCCGTCGGCCGCTGGATGCACGCCCTGATCCTGCCGCTGCTGCTGGCCCTCGCGGCGGGCAAGCTCGCGATGGTGCTGGGCGGGGACGGGCAGGGCATCCCGTGGGACGGCAGCCTGGCGACGGCCTACCTCGGCCCCGGTCCGTGGGGCTCGCTCGCGCCGGCGCTCCCGTCACACCCCTCGCAGGCGTACGAGGCGTTCGCGACGGTCATGGTGATCCTGCTGCTGTCGGCGCTGCTCACGCTCGGGCGGTTCGAGCGTCGCGCCGGCGGCGCGTTCCTGTTGGGCATCGCGATGTGGGCGGTGGCCCGGGCCATCGTCGCGACGACGTGGCGCGATCCCGCGGTCGTCGGGCCGCTCAACATGGGCCAGGTGCTCGCGCTGGCCGTGGCCGCCGGGATGCTCGTGGTGCTGGTGGTCCTCGTGATGGTGCTCAGGCGTCGGCCCCTTGGCCCTGTCGAGGCTCCGCCGGAGGAGGCGGAGGACCCATCGTCGCCGCACTGGGCGGAGCCGACCGAGCGGCCGCAGATCTAGCGGCGGGGTGCACCCGTGCACGGCTGACCTCTCGCCCGCTCCGATCCGGAGCGCTAGAGTGACGGCCTGAACATCCGACCGCCATCGCGCCTCCGGAGGCCCCCATGACCCAAGTCGCCGAGTCCAAGGACGCGACAACCACATCGCTGCCGTCCATCGGCCATTGGATCGGCGGCCGCCAGGTCGCCGGCCAGTCCGGCCGTCGCGGACCCGTCTTCGACCCGGCGACGGGTTCGCAGGCGAAGTGGGTCGACCTCGCCTCGGTCGAGGAGATGGACGCAGCCGTCGCCGCGGCCAAGGCGGCCTTCCCGGCCTGGCGCGCGACCTCGCTCTCGAAGCGGACGGAGATCCTGTTCCGGATCCGGAACCTCGTGGACACGCATCGCCGCGACATCGCGGCGCTGCTCACGGCCGAGCACGGCAAGGTTCCGTCCGACGCCCTCGGCGAGATCGCCCGGGGGCTCGAGAACCTCGAGTTCGCCTGCGGCGTCCCGCATCTGCTCAAGGGTGGCTTCAGCGAGCAGGTCTCGAGCGGCGTCGACGTCTACCAGATCCGCCAGCCGCTGGGCGTCGTGGCGGGCATTACGCCGTTCAACTTTCCGGCCATGGTGCCGATGTGGATGTTCGGCAACGCCCTCGCCTGCGGCAACACGTTCATCCTCAAGCCGTCGGAGAAGGACCCTTCGGCGTCGCTGTTCATGGGCGAGCTGCTGCGCGAGGCCGGCGTCCCCGAGGGCGTGTTCAACGTCGTGCAAGGCGACAAGGTCGCGGTGGATCGCATCCTCGACCACCCGGACATCGCCGCCGTCTCCTTCGTGGGCTCGACGCCGATCGCGCGCTACATCTACGAGACGGGCACCCGCAACGGCAAGCGGGTCCAGGCCCTGGGCGGCGCCAAGAACCACATGCTGGTGCTGCCCGACGCGGACATCGAGATGGCCGCCGATGCCGCCGTGTCGGCCGCCTACGGCTCGTCCGGCGAGCGGTGCATGGCGATCGCCACGGTCGTCGCGGTCGGCGACGTTGCCGACCCGCTGGTCGCGGCCATCGGGACGCGGCTGCCGAAGATCCAGGTGGGACCCGGCACGGACCCGTCCGCCGAGATGGGCCCGCTCGTGACCGGCCAGCATCGGGACAAGGTCGCGTCCTACCTCGACAGCGCGGCCGAGCAGGGGGCGACCGTCGTGGCCGATGGCCGAGAGCACCCGCTCTACCGCGGTTCCGACGGGTTCTTCCTCGGCGTGTCGCTGATCGACAACGTCCAGCCCGGGATGGACGCCTATCGGGACGAGATCTTCGGCCCCGTCCTGACCGTCGTCCGGGTAGGGACGTACGAGGAGGCGCTGCACCTCATCAACGACAACCCGTACGGCAACGGGACGGCGATCTTCACCCGCGACGGCGGGGCGGCCCGCCAGTTCCAGTTCGAGGTCAACGTCGGCATGGTCGGGGTCAACGTCCCGATCCCGGTGCCCGTCGCCTACTACAGCTTCGGCGGCTGGAAGTCGTCGCTGTTCGGCGACCTCCACATGTACGGGCCCGAGGGCATCCAGTTCTACACCCGGGGCAAGGTCGTGACCGCGCGTTGGCCCGATCCGGGCACGTCGTCGGTCGACCTGGGCTTCCCCCGGACGCGCTAGCCCGGGCGACCCGCCAGGGCATGTGCCAGGGCGGCGATCTCGGCCGGACCGGTCCGACAGCAGCCGCCGAGCCACCGCGCCCCGAGCTCGGTCCAGGCGGCGACCGCGGCGGCGTCGAACCCGTCGCCCGACTCGTCGTCGAGCCAGCGCCGGGCAACCGGGTCCCAGGTGTCGCCGCCGTTGGGATAGGCGATCAGCGGCCTGCTGGTGACCGCGCCGGCCGCCGCGAGCAGCGCCGGCACGTGGCGCGGTGCCGTGCAGTTGACGCCGACCGCCACGAGATCGGGGGCCGCATCCGCGACGGCGATCGCATCGGCGATCGGCTCGCCCGCGGCCGTCGATGTCCCGTCCCGGCACTGATAGGAGAGCCACGCCGGCGCGTGACGCTCCTCGACGAGGCGGACGAGGACCTCCGCTTCGCGCATGGTCGGGATGGTCTCGAGGGCGAGCACGTCCGCGCCGGCCTCGAGCAGGGCGTCGATCCGCGGCCCGTGGACCTCGCGGAGCACGGCCGGGCCGGGATCGTAGTCGCCCCGATACTCCGACCCATCCGCGAGCACCGTGGCATACGGGCCCACCGATCCGGCGACCAGGCGGACGCCATCGCGCTCGACGCTCTCGGCATCGGCCCGGTCCCGCGCGGCCTGCGCCAGCTGCACGCTGCGGCGGATCGCCGCGAGGGCGGCCGCCCGGTCGAGCCCGGCGGCGGCGAAGCCCGGAATGGTGGCCTGGTAGCTGGCGGTGATCGCGACCTGGGCGCCGGCGCGGTAGTAGGCGAGATGGACGTCTTCGATCGCCTGCGGCTCGGTCACCAGCAGGCGCGCCGACCAGAGCCGGTCGCTGAGGTCGTGGCCGCGCGCCTCGAGCTCGGTTGCGAGGCCGCCGTCGAGGACGATCGGGCCGGGGCCGGGCGCTCGCGGCATCGGTCCGGCGGCGTCCGGGCGATCAGGCCAGGCGCGCGTAGTCGGCGGTCGCCCGCTTCACGAACCGGCCGTGGCCCTTGGTCCCGGCGAACGCGCCGTCGCGTACGACGACGGACCCGCGGCTGAAGACGACGTCGGAGCCGCCCTGGACCGTCCGGCCCTCGTAGCACGAGTAGTCGACGTCCATGTGGTGGCTCGCGGCCGAGATCGTGCGCTTGCGGTTCGGGTCGTAGACCACCAGGTCGGCGTCCGCGCCGACGGCCACCGCGCCCTTGCGCGGGTACATCCCGAACAGCTTGGCCGGGGCGGTCGAGATCACGTCCACCCAGCGCTCACGCGAGATCCGGCCGCCGAGCACCCCGCCGTCGTGGAGCAGGTCGACGCGATCCTCGACGCCCGGCAGGCCGTTGGGGATCTTGCGGAAGTCGCCGCGCCCGAGCTCCTTCTGGCCGTGGAAGTCGAACGGGCAGTGGTCGGTCGACACCACCTGCAGGTCGTCCTTCCGGAGTCCCGCCCACAGCTGCTCCCAATGCGGGTCCTTCGGCCGCAGGGGCGGCGAGCACACGAACTTGGAGCCCTCGAACCCGTTGCCCAGGTCGTCGAGCGAGAGGAACAGGTACTGGGGGCACGTCTCGGCGAACGCCTGCGCGCCGCGGTCCCGGGCGTGCCGGACCTCCTCGAGCGCCTCGAGGGCCGAGAGGTGGACGATGTAGACGGGCACGCCGGCGGCCTCCGCCAGGCGGATCACGCGGTTGGTCGCCTCGCCCTCGAAGATCGGGTAGCGGGCAACGCCGTGGTAGTAGGGGTCGGTCTTGCCGTCGGCGACCAGCTGCGCGGCGACGATGTCGATGGCCGGCCC
>DATDJA010000020.1:0-16666 GCA_036520795.1 Candidatus Limnocylindrales bacterium | reverse complement strand
CCCGGTCCTCGCTGCACGCCAACCGCGCGAAGCCCGCCATCGAGATCGACGTGCGCACCGGCGCGGTCACGTTGGGCGGCCGCTCGCTCGCCGTCGATCCCGTCACCGACGTCCCGCTCAGCCGCCGCTACCTCCTGCGCTAGCGCCTACCAGAGATCGCCCACCGTGAAGCCTTCGGGGAACGGGTCCGAGGGGTCGAGGACGTAGCTCGCGAAGCCGGTGATCCACGCGGTCCCGGTGATCGAGGGCACGATCGCCGCCCGGTCGCCGATCCGCGTCTCCTCCTCGACCCGGCCCCTGAACACCGTACCGAGGATCCCCTCGTGGCGGAACTCGTCGCCGGCGCGCAGCTGGCCCTTGGCGTGGAGGACGGCCATCTTGGCGCACGTCCCGGTGCCGCATGGCGAGCGGTCGATCGCGCCCGTCCACGTCGATGGCCGCTCCCAGTCGAAGTCGCCGGTCGAGACCGTGACCGCGTTCCGGCGCGCGTTCCGTGCGTCGTGGGGCGGCCCCGACAGCTGGCCGATCGTGATCCCGGCGAAACCGGGCTGCTCGGGGTGAACGACCGGCAGCTGTTCCCGCGCCGCGGCCTTGATCATCTCCGTCACGCGGGTGATGTCGCGGCCCTCGTCGGGCGTGAGCCGGAAACCGAGCGCCTCCGCGTCGGCGATGACGTAGAACATGCCGCCGTAGGCGACGTCGACCGTCACCGTCCCGAGCTGGGGGACCTCAACCGGTGTATCGAGGTGGGTCGCGAACGCCGGCACGTTGCGGAACGTGACCCCGGTGACCTTGCCGCCCGCGCAGGTCGCGCGAACCCGAATGAGCCCGGCCGGCGCCTCGAGGGCAATCTCCGTGACCGGTTCGTGCATGGGCAGCATCCCGGTCTCGAGCAGCGTCGTGACGACGCAGATCGTGTTGGTGCCCGACATGCCGGGGTACTCGACGTGCTCCATGATCACGTACCCGGCGTCCGCCTCCGGGTGGTTCGAGGGCAGGATCAGGTTGCAGTTCGAGGCGGGGTAGCCGCGTGGCTCGCGCAGCATCAGGCGCCGCAGCCCGTCACCGTGCTCGGCAATGTGCCGCATCTTGTCGAACATCGTGTCGCCTGGGACATCGAGCACGCCGCCGACGATGACCCGCCCCGGCTCACCGGCCGCGTGGGCGTCGACCGCCTGGATCATCCGCGCGAGCCGCATCGTGCCTCCTGTTCGCTCATTGCCGCCAAGCCTAGCGAACCGCGCCGGCCTCGCGGCTGCGACCCGTCGCGACCCGGCGACCTGGGCCCCGAACCTGTCGACTTTTCAATCCTTTCGAACAACACAGCTCGATCGAGGGCGGTTCGGGCCAGATCCGGGTCGCCGCCGGGAGATTCGACTGTCGGTCGGGGCCGATGTTTGACGAAAACGGCTGACTGGTGGGCCGATCGCGGGTCAGATCGTGCGGATCAGGGCAAACAGGCGTCGACCGTCGGCGTTCTTGTTCATTCCATCCGAAAAGTGAGCGGGCGCTGGGCGCGGGCGGGCTCTGAGCGCGAGCTCGTTCCGGCGTTACCGGCGGCGGGCTTCGGAGACCGCGCGCTCGGTCTCGCGCCTGGCGTCGCGCTCGGCGATCTCGTGCCGCCGGTCCCAGGTCTGCTTGCCTTTGGCAAGCCCGAGCATGAGCTTGGCCTTGCCGCGGTCGTCGATGTACAGCCGCAACGGGATCACCGTGAGGCCCTTCGCCTTGGTCTTGCCCAGCAGCTCGTCGATCTCATGGCGGTGCAGGAGGAGCTTCCGCGAGCGCTTCGGCTCGTGGTTGAAGCGCACGTCGGCGCTCTCCCACGGGGCGATGTGGAGCCCGACGATCCAGGCCTCGCCGCGATCGATGCGCGCGTAGGCGTCCGCGAGGCTCACCTTGTGAGCGCGGATGCTCTTGATCTCGGTGCCGCGCAGCACGATTCCCGCCTCGAACGTGTCCTCGACGGTGTAGTCGTGCCGGGCTCGTCGGTTCTGGGCGATGGTGTCGCCCATCAGGTGCTCCTCTGCGCTGCTCAGGGGTGGGAGTGTCGCACGGGCTCGGGAGATGCCCGCGGCGGACGCACGAACGCCGGCCCGTTTCCGGACCGGCGTTCGAATTGCTACCGACCACTCGTCGGGATCGTCCCTAGACGACGATCTCCGCCGAGGTGGTGCAGCAACTACAACTGTCGATCACTGCACATCACCTCCTTTCGTTCATAACGAACGTAACGCAAACGCCGCGCCGGTGCAAGCGGCTCGTACACGCGGCGCGCGCGCCACGCTGAACGCGCAGCGTTCACTTGAGCGGTCGATCCGCCGAACGGAACGCTCAGCGACCGAACCAGCGGGGGAACCGCTGGACCGAACGCCCAGCGTTCGTTGACCGGCGGGTAAGACCGCTGCCAGTCAGGCGGCGCGCCGCGCGAGCGAGGCCGCCGGTTCCTCACCCAGGGCCCTGAGGGCGGCGTCGATCGCGGGGTCGTCGCCGGGCCGGGCAGGCGCCTCGGTCACGAGGACGTCGGGCTCGATGCCGACCCGGTGGATCCAGGCCTTGTCGGGCGTCAGCCACTTGGCGGTCGTGAGCCGGAACCCGCCGTTGTCGTCCTCGAGCTGGGTCCACTGCTGGACCGTGCCCTTGCCGAAGGTCTTCGTCCCGACCAGCGTCGCCCGTCCGCGATCGTGCAGGGCGGCCGCGACGATCTCGGACGCCGACGCCGAGCCGCCGTCCACCAGCACCACGAGCCGGATCGACGGGTCCGTCGCCGCGCCGCCCGGCTCCACCACGGTCTCGGTCAGGTTCCCGTCGGCGTCCTCCTGCCAGAAAACCGTGCCCTCGGACAGGAACTGGCTGGCGATGTCACGGGCCGCGGTCACGAAGCCACCCGGGTTCCCGCGGAGGTCGACGATCAATGCCTCCTGCCCGCTTTCCACGGCCGCCGCGACCGCCGCGTCGAACTCCTCCGCGGCCCGGTCCGAGAACCCGGCCAGCTTGATGTACCCGACGTCGCCGTTCGCGAGGTCCCTGGTCTCGACCTCGGGCTGGACGATGACCGCGCGCACGATCGACACGTCGAACGGGTCCGCGAGGCCGCGCTGGATCCGGAGGACCACCGTCGTGTCCTTGGGCCCCCGCACCTTGCCGCGCGCCTCGTCGACGGTGAGCCCGATGAGCGAGGCGCCGTCGATCGCGTCGATCACGTCCCCCGCGAGGAGCCCCGCGCTCTCCGCCGGTGAGCCGGTCAAAGGCGCGACGATCGCCAGCCGGCAATCCGCGCCCAGCGTCGTGCACGCGGAGACCGCGCCCGTTCCGTCGACGGTGCCGATCGTCGCGCCGATGCCCTCGAACTGGCCCGAGATGCCCTGCAGGGACGCCTTGAACTCCTCGGAGGTCATGTACTGCGAGTAGGGATCGCCGAGTGCGCCGATCATCCCCTTGATCGCGCCCTCGACCAGTGACCTGCGGTCGACCTCGCCGCCCGCGTAGCGATCGATGATCGCCGCGTACGTGTCCCAGAACGGCTGGAACGCCTCGGCGTCGCCCGTCGGCGTGCCCGGCGTCAGCGCCACCTGGCGGCCGAGCGAGAACCCTGCGAAGAACAGCGTCGTGCCGGCGAGCACGGCGATCAGCGCGACGGCACCCACCAGGATGCCCGCGCGGCTCGGCGCCGAAGGTCTCGTGGCCTCGGTCGCCGGCGGCTCGACAGGACTGGGTGGCGCACCGACCGTCGTTTCGTCCGACGTCGGCGCGGGTTCGAACGTCATGGGGATGTCCGGGTGACGGGCGCTGGACGGGAGCGCGGGCCGCCAGCGTATACCTGCACCATCAAACGGGCGGTCAGCGGATGAGGTAGGTCCGCACCGACAGCCACGAGCCGAGGACGCCGAGACCGACCCCCGTCGCGAGCACGAGCATCGCGGTGTCGCGGCCCACCGAGCCCAGCTCCAGCGGCAGCACGTTGAAGAACCCGACCATCGCCTGTGACAGCGGCTCCGCGGCGAACGCGAGCAGGGCGAGCGTCAGCAGCGCGCCGAACAGCCCCACGAGCGCGCCCTCGAACACGAACGGCCAGCGGATGAACGAGTCCGAAGCGCCGACCAGCCGCATGATCTCGATCTCTTCGGCCCGCGCGACGACCGCGAGCCGGATCGTGTTGACGATGATGAACAGCACGATCACGCCGACGATCGCCACCATGACCACGCCGGCGGTTCGCACGAAGGTCGTGACGGTGAGCACGCGATCGACGAGGGCCTCGATGTTCAGGACGTTGCGGACGAGCGGGTCCGTGCGCAGCGTCGTCGTGATGCTGTCGAGGTCGGCTGGGCTGCGGAGCTTGACGTTGACGCTGGCGTACAAGGGGTTCGAATCGAGGGAAGCGGTCAGGTCCTGCCGGCCCTGCGCGGCCTGCGCCTCCTTGAACCGGGCCAGGGCCGCGTCGCGTGACACGAACTCGACCGAGGCGACCTCGGGCATGGCTCCGATCGTGGCGACCAGCGTGTCGACCTGGTCGTCCGTCGCGTTGTTCTCGATGTAGGCGACGACCTCCACCTTCTGCTCGACGTAGGACAGGCTGGCCAGCAGGACGTTCTGGAGGACGAAGAAGCCGGCCAGCAGCAGCAGCATCAGGACCATGGTCAGCGTCGCCGCGAGGCTCATCAGCGCGTTGCGCCAGAACCCCTGCCAGGCCCGGGTCAGCGAGAACGCGACGAACGGGATCACGCCTCAGTCCTCGCGGTGGTAGGTGGCGCCGATGTCGTCGCGGATGATCCGCCCGTCCTCGAGGGCCACCACCCTCCGCCGGAGCGCAGTGACGATCTCCGCATCGTGGGTCGCCATGAGGATCGTCACGCCCAGCTCGTTGATCCGCAGCAGCAGCTGGATGATCTCCCAGCTGATCACGGGGTCGAGGTTTCCGGTCGGCTCGTCGGCGATGATGATCCGGGGGTCGTGGACCAGGGCCCGCGCGATCGCCGTCCGCTGCTGCTCCCCGCCGGAGAGCTGCGTCGGCAGCTGCTGCGCCTGCCCGGTGAGGCCGACGAGGGCGATGACCCGGTCCACTGCGGGCCGGATCCGGCGCCGAGGCGTGCCGGTGACCTCGAGCGCGAACGCGACGTTCTCCCACACGGACTTGCGGGGCAGCAACTTGAAGTCCTGGAACACGATGCCGATCTTCCGTCGCACCTTGGGGACCTGGCGCCGGTTGAGCCGGGCGAGGTCGTCCCCGTCCACGACGACCATGCCCTTGGTCGCCAGCTCATCGCGGATCAGCAGCTTCGTGAGCGTGGACTTGCCCGCCCCCGACGGTCCGACGAGGAACACGAAGTCGCCCTCAGGGACGACGAGCTCGACGTCCTTGAGGGCCTCCTTGCCGTTGGGATAGCGCATCGTCACATCGTGCAGCACGACGACCGGCTGGTCGTCGGCCGCCGGGCGCGGTCGACCGGTCAGGCGCTCGCGGAAGGTCGGCGACGGGCTCGGGGACACGGTCAAGGGTGTGCTCGGTGACGGCGGGGTCGAGGCGGGGACCGGACTACCGGTGGGGTTGCCGCTCGGGATGCCGGGCGGGGCGACGTCTCCGCCCACGGGCACGGTCGGTGAGGCCACGTCTACCCGAGGCTAACATCCGGTGCCGGGACCGGCAAACCTCAGACGATCGCGAGCGAGATCGGCAGGTAGCGTTCGAAGGGGTGGTCGGACCTCGACCAGCAGATCATCCCGGGGAAGCCGTCGATGCGGAGCCCGGCGTCGAGGAACGCGCGCAACGCGTTGGCGGCGGTGCCCGGCACCCAGGCGGCGACCGAGCCGAACGCCGGGGTCTCGCGGATCGCCGTGCCGATCAGCGCCGGCAGGAGGTCCGGCTCCAGCGCGGCGACCGGACCCAGCCGACCGACGCCCGAACCGTAGACGTAGCCGAGCGTCCGGCCGCCCGGCTCGCGGGCGAGAAATCCAACGCGCCCCTCGCGGCGCAGGTACGCATGATCGACCGGATGGGCCGCTCCCAGCAGCTCGCGGTCGACCTGGTCGAGGGTCTCGGCCAGGCGTCGCTCGCCATCGGGGCCCTCGAGCTCGAGCTGCTCGAACGGCACCGCCACGAGCCCGGCGGGGAGCGACGGCACCGCCGACCAGCGCCGCACCTCGCCGAACAGGCGCCAGATCGGAATGCGGGGCACCATGCCGCGTCGCGCGTAGAGCCCGTTCGAGATCGGCTGGACGGCATCGGTGCACATGCCCCAGGTGTGGATGCCGGAGTCGAGCGGCGCGTCGGGCGAGGGGATCGCCGGACCACCAGGGTCCACGTCCCGGCTCGCCTGCGCGCGGTCCATGAGCGCCTGCCCGATGCCGTCGGCCTGCGCCGCCGGGTCGACGAACAGCATCGCCAGGAACCACAACCCCTCGCGCAGCGAAGCGCTGCTGAAGCCGATGATGGACGGCTCGGTGCCGCCCTGGCAGGCGACCCAGAACCGCTCCGGGTCGGTCGCCAGCAGGTGCGCCAGCAGCCGTCGCAGGGGCGCCAGATCCTCGGGCATCGGCGGCTGGTTGAGGCGCGCCTGATAGTCCTCGATCCCGATCCGCCAGATCCGCGTGCACGCGTCGAGATCGCCTTCAAGGCCTTGCCGGTAGCTGACGGCGACGGGCGGCGGCACGTCTACTCGTCCGGCGCGTCGTCGGCGGACGGTGCGCGGCCGGTCGCGACTCGTTCGAGCTCGGCCTGCATGAACGCGTCGAGGTCGCCGTCGAGGACGGCCCCCGTGTTGGACGTCTCGTACCCGGATCGGAGGTCCTTGACCATCTGATAGGGGTGCAGGACGTACGAGCGGATCTGGTTGCCCCAGCCGGCCGTGACGTGCTCGCCGCGCAGCTTGCGCAGCTCCTCCTCGCGTTTCTCGAGCTCCAGCTCGAGCAGGCGGGACTTGAGCACCCGGATCGCCAGCTCTCGATTCTGCGTCGCGGACCGCTCGTTCTGGCAGGTCACGACGATGCCGGTGGGCAGGTGCGTCAGCCGGATCGCGGACTCGGTCTTCTGGACGTGCTGGCCGCCGGCACCCGAGGAGCGGAACGTGTCCACGCGGATCTCGTCCCAATTGAGCTCGATCTCGACGTCCTCGTCTGCCTCGGGCATGACCTCGACGAGGGCGAATGTCGTCTGACGCCGCTTCTGGGCGTCGTACGGGCTGATCCGGACCAGGCGGTGCACGCCGCGCTCGGCGCGCAGCCAGCCGTACGCGAAGCGACCGTCCATCGTCACGGTCGCGCTCTTGATCCCGGCCTGCTCCCCCTCGGTCGAGTCGACGACGTCGGTCCGGAACCGGTGGCGCTCGCCCCAGCGCAGGTACATGCGCAACAGCATCTCGGCCCAGTCGGTGGCCTCGGTGCCGCCCGCGCCCGCGCTGATCGTCAGCACCGCGTTCTTCGCGTCGTACTCGCCGGAGAACAGGAGGCGCGTCCGCTCGCGCGCGAACTCGCGGTCGAGCTGGTCGGCCTCACGCTCGAGGTCCGCGAGCGTATCGGGGTCGGGCGTGTCGTCGAGGAGGGTCAGCAGCTCCGTGAGATCGTCGGCCCGCTTCTCGAGGCCCCGCCACAGGGCGGTCTCCTCGCGCAGGCCCTCCGCCTCGCGGAGCACCTTCTGCGCGGCGCGCTGGTCGTCCCAGAAGCCGGGCTCGCTGGCGCGCGCGTCCAGCTCAGTGAGGCGCGCTTCCTTGGTGGCGAGGTCAAAGACGCCCCGAGGTCGACCGGATCCGCTCGGCCAGGTCGCGGATGGACGCGGCGTCCATCAGTCGCGCACCTGGATGTCCTGGAGCAGGATCGGACGGAGCTCGATCAGCCGCAGGGCGGTCTTGCTCCGGGCGACGACGGGGTTCACGCAGGGACAGTAGCTGTTATGGGGGCAGACACCGCAGTTGCCATCGCAATCAAGCGCGATCGCGTAACTGCAGTTCCGGCAATCCCGCTCGCAGGCGATCAGGTCTACGAACTGGGCTTCCTCGGCCTGCTTCACAAAGCTCCCTCGCTCTCGTCCTTCGCTGTCGGTCGAGCGTGACGGTTGGGATGCAGCGCCAAGGCTGGGCAGGGGCGAAAGGCTGGGCGGCGCCGGTCCCTGGGTGGCGAAGGACTGATCGGGAGTATAGGCGGGGGTCACGCTCACGCCAAGGGGTAGAACCGGAATTTCGTGCGGAAGTTTGCGTGGGATTGAACACCCTGCCGCCGGGTGCGAGATCAGGTGCCCTGCTGCTCCACGTCGGGCGCGCCGCCGGAGATGAAGTACACGACCAGCGCACCGAGCTCGTGGATGGTCGCGGACACCCGGCGGCCCAGGTCCTGCTGGATCGGCGAGGTCGGCGTGGGCGAGCCGTACGCCTCGATTCCCAGGTCGCGCGCGATCCGCAGGACCCGCAGCATGTGGGTCGGATCGGACACGAACACTGCGGACGTCATGCCCAGCTGGCGCATCTCCGACGCGACGGCTCGCAGCGAGTCGAGCGTGTTGTGGGCGTCGTTCTCGCCGAAGATCGCGCCCTCGGGTACCTGGTGGTCGACGGCGTAGCGACGGGCCACCGCGGCCTCCGTCGTGCGATCGCCGGGCAGCTTGCCGCCGGTCACGACGAACGACCTGGCGATGCCCGACTGCCACAGCCGGACGGCGTGGTCGAGGCGGGCCTCGAACACCGGGGACGGGCGGCCGTCGTACTGGGCGGCGCCGAGCACCACGATGGCGTCGACGGGCCGCTGTTCGTCGCGGTCGCCCTGCTGCCAGATGCGGAGGGTCGCGAGGCTCGCGACGATGACCACCGCAAGCGCGGCGACGATGATGAGGCGCACGAGTTCTTTCCGCCCGGACCGGATCAGGCCCCGTGGCACTTCTTGTACTTCTGGCCCGATCCGCACCAGCAGGGTTCGTTGCGGCCGATGCGGGCGCCGGTGGGGGTGAACCCCTGGCGCACGCCGCCGCTCGCGGCGGCGTCGCCCGGCACGGAGCGCTGTCCGCGCATCGGGTCCGCGGGCAACCCGGCGATCGGCGCCGTCTCGGGGCGCCGGAGCGCCGCGCCGCCGGCGGCGAGGCTCGCCCCGACGACCGCCGGCCGCGGAGCCGCGCCCGTGACGGCGTTCGACCCGTTCGTTCCGTCGCCGCCGTCGCTCGTGCCCGCCAGGGCCGGTTGCCCCGGTCCGGGCAGCGGCACGGTCGCCGGTTCGCGCTGTACGGTGACCCGGAAGATCGTGCTCGCCACCTGGTGCTGGATGAGGCTGCTCAGCTCTTCGTACAGCTGATAGGCCTCCTTCCGGAACTCGTTGAGCGGATCCTGCTGCGCGTACCCACGCAGCCCGATGCCGCGGCGCATGTCGTCGACCTCGGTCAGGTGTTCGACCCACAGGCTGTCGATCGTGCGCAGCAGCACGAAGCGCTCGACTTGGCTCCAGACCTCATCGCCGTGCTCTGCGGCGCGCGTCGTCAGCTGCTCGTCGGCGAGCTGGCGCAGGTGCTCGACCAGCTCCTCCCGGCTCCTCCCGGCCTCGTCGAGGTCGGCCTCCGACGTTCCCTCACCCTCGATCCCCATGGCGTGCAGGGCGAGCGACAACCCTTCGAAGTTCCACTCGCTGGGCGACGCGTCGCCGGCGAACTGGTCGCCCAGGGCGTCCATCTCGGCGTCGAGGAACTCGCGCACGGTCTCGGTCAGGTCCTCGTTGCGCAGGACCTTGTCGCGCTCCGCGTAGATCGTCTCGCGCTGCTTGTTGATGACGTCGTCGAACTCGACGACCCGCTTGCGGATGTCGAAGTTGAAGCCCTCGACGCGGGTCTGGGCACTCTCGATGGTCCGCGACACCAGCCGCGACTCGATCGCGACGTCGTCCTCGAGGCCCATGCGCTCCATGAGGCCGGCCACCCGATCGGACGCGAACCGCTTCATCAGGTCGTCGTCGAGCGAGAGGTAGAAGCGCGACGAGCCCGGGTCGCCCTGGCGCGCCGCGCGGCCGCGCAGCTGGTTGTCGATCCGCCGGCTCTCGTGCCGCTCGGTGCCGATGATGTGCAGGCCGCCCGCGCCGACCACGGCGTCGTGGTCCACCTCGATGATGGCGTTCGCCTCGGCGAGCGCCGACGCATACGTCTCGGCGTCGACCTCGGCCGGGTTCAGGTTCTTCTTGTGGAGGATGTCCGAGGCGAGGCCCGCCGGGTCACCCCCGAGCTTGATGTCGGTGCCGCGACCGGCCATGTTGGTCGCGATCGTGACGGCGCCGCTCCGGCCGGCCTGCGCGACGACGCCGGCCTCCTTCTCGTGGAACTTGGCGTTGAGCGTCTCGTGCGCGATCCCGCGCCGCTTGAGCAGCGTCGAGAGCACCTCGGACTTCTCGACCGACACGGTGCCGACGAGGACGGGACGTCCGGCCGTCGTCATCTCCTCGATCTCGTCGATGAGGGCGTTGAACTTCGAGGCCTCGTTCTTGAACACGAGGTCCGGGTAGTCATCGCGGATCATCGGCCGGTGGGTCGGGATCGCGACGACCTCGAGGGCGTAGATCTTGTGGAACTCCTCGGCCTCCGTCATCGCCGTTCCGGTCATGCCGGCCAGCTTGTCGTACAGCCGGAAGTAGTTCTGGAATGTGATCGTGGCCAGCGTCCGGCTCTCGCGCTGGACGCGCAGGCCCTCCTTCGCCTCGACCGCCTGGTGGAGGCCCTCGCTCCAGCGCCGACCGGGCATCTTCCGGCCGGTGAACTCGTCGACGATGATGATCTCGCCGTCCTCGACGATGTAGTCGCGGTCCCGCTTGTAGAGCGCATGGGCCTTGAGCGCCGAATCGAAGTGGCGCGCGAGCCGCGGGTCGGCATCGTAGAGATTCGGGATCCCGAGTAGCTGCTCGATCTTCTCGACACCCTCCTCGGTCGCGGACACGGCCTTGTCCTTGAGGTCGACGAAGAAGTCGCCGCCCTCCTCGGCACCCTCGGGGCGTGACTTGAGCTTCGGTACGAGCCGCGCGAACGTGAAGTACAGGTCGGCCGACTCCTCGGCCTGGCCGGAGATGATGAGCGGCGTCCGCGCCTCATCGATCAGGATGTTGTCGACCTCGTCGACGATCGCGAACGACCGCTCGCGCTGCACCCGGCCCTCGAGCTGGTCGACCATGTTGTCGCGCAGGTAGTCGAACCCGAACTCGTTGTTGGTGCCGTAGGTGATGTCCGCTTCGTAGGCCTCGCGGCGCGTGACGGGACGCAGGTTGATCAGCCGCTCATCGGTCGTCGGGAAGCCGGGCTCGAACAGGTACGAGGTGTCGTGGGTGATCACGCCCACGGACAGACCCAGGAAGTGGTAGGCGGGCCCCATCCACTGGGCGTCGCGCCGGGCGAGGTAGTCGTTGACGGTGACGACGTGCGCGCCGCGGCCGGACAGCCCGTTCAGCACCGCCGCCAGCGTCGGGATCAGCGTCTTGCCCTCGCCGGTGCGCATCTCCGAGATGCGGCCCTGGTGGAGGACGATCGCGCCCAGCAGCTGGACGTCGTACTGGCGCATGTCCATCGTCCGCTTCATGGCCTCGCGACCGGCGGCGAACACTTCGGGGATCAGGTCGTCGAGAACCGCCTGCAACCGCTCCTTGTCCCGCTTGCGGCGGGCCTTGGCGAGGTCGTTGCGACGCTCGAGGTCGTGGTGGTGGAGCTCGTCCTCGGACAGTTCCTCGGGGGCCGCGTCCTCCGCGATCTCCGCGCGGATCGCGTCCATTCGCTCGCGGATCTCGTCGTCCGAGAGGGCGGCGAACTCGGGCTCGAGCTCGTTGGTGCGGTCGACGAGTGGCTGGAGGCGGGTCAGCTCGCGGTCGTTGGTATCGAAGAATCGGGAGAGCAAGCGCATGGCCGGGAGAGTATAAGGTGGGTCCGCTGATCCCCCGGCCGACGCGACCGAGCCGGTGTCAGGCGATGGGCTACTGCTGGACGCCGGGCAGGTCGATGACGTCTTTGCCGTCATCGATGGCAAAACCGGGCGCCGGCATCGGCATCGGCTTGCCCACGCCCATCATCACCCCGCCGCCGTTGCGCATCCAGATCTCGTTCATGCCGGCGGCCACCATCGGGCCCTTGGGAAACAGGGTCGCGGTGACCGCGGCGGCGCCGAACACGAGGGCCGTGCCCAGGCCGAGGACGCCGGAGGCGATCAGGACTCGCTGCATCGTGGCTCCCGGACGTCGTCGACGGCGATCGGGTTCCCGAACGGTCGCGACGCGCTCATCCGACGACGCGCCGAACGCCTATGCCGTGACGAACTTGAAGAATCCGCTGCCGTACCCGACCACGATCACGCCGAACGTGAGCAGCCCCAGGACCAGCCAGAACGCCACCGACTTCGCGGTCGAGGTGGGGTTCATCTCGGGGTTGGCGAGCCTTGGCAGGCGGCCGCCCCGGAGCGACGCGCCCCAGCGCGGCGAGCGGAGCTGGCTGTGCCAGTTCTCGTCGCTGACCGGTCGAGGCTCGAGTCCGCCCTTCCCGTCCGGGCGGTGCAGCTGCAGGCTCATGGGACTCCGGTGCTGCGGTCAGGCGCCGGCCGAAGCGGCCATGGGTGATGGTACGTCGCCGTCGCCGGCCGGGGACTCGCGGCCGGGCTGGATCGGGCCGTCCTCCCACAGGAGCATCTCCTGAGTGAACGACACCTCGGACGAGAACAGCGCGCCCACCGACTCGCCGCGATGGATGCGCTTGATCGCCTCGCCGATGAGCGGCGCGACCGACAGGACGCGGATCTGGGGCAGGACCTTCGAGGCCGGCAGCGGGACGCTGTCGGTGATCACGAGCTCCCGCAGGCTCGAGTTCGCGATTCGCTCGATGGCGGGGTCGGAGAGCACGCCGTGGGTCGCGCACGCGTAGATCTCGGTCACGCCCTCGCGCTCGAGCGCGCGCGTCGTCTCGATCAGCGTTCCGGCCGTGTCGATCTCGTCGTCGACGATGATCGCCCGTCGTCCGTGGACGTCGCCGATCACGTTGATCACCTCGGCGCGGTCGAGGTTGCCGTGGCGCCGCTTCTCGACGATGGCCAACGGTGCGTCGAGGATCTCCGCGAAGGCCCGGGCGCGTTTCGCGAACCCGAGGTCCGTCACGACGACGCACTCGGTCAGGTGCTTGTCGATGAAGTAGCGGCTGAGCATGTGGACGGCCGTCAGCTCGTCGACGGGGATGTTGAAGAACCCCTGGATCTGGCCCTGGTGCAGGTCCATCGTCAGCATCCGGTCGGCGCCGGCGACCGTGATCATGTCGGCGATCAGGCGGGCCGTGATCGGGACGCGCGGCTGGTCCTTCTTGTCGGACCGCCCGTAGGCGTAGTACGGCACCACGGCCGTGATGCGCCCGGCCGACGCCCGCTTGAAGGCGTCGATCATGATCAGCAGCTCCATGATCGACTGGTTGACCGGGCGACAGGTCGGCTGGACGAGGAACACGTCCTTCTCGCGGACGTTGTCCAGGATGCGCACGAAGATGTTCTCGTTCGCGAACTGGAACACCTCGGCCTGGCCGGGCTCGCTGTTCAGCCAGTGAGCGATCTTCCGCGCCAGCTCGGGGTTGGCGTTGCCGTGGTAGATCTCGTACTGGTCCGCGTACAGGGCTGCCTCCCGTTGGCCGAAGGCGGTCACGACGAGCGACCTGGCCCCGGGTCGTCCGATCCGCCGCCGTCCGCCTGGGGGTCGTCATTGTCGCCCATGCCACCGCGCTCCGCCAGCCCCGGGCTGAAGGCCGCGATCGCCACCACCTTGTCCTCGTCCGCGAGGCGCATGACGATCACGCCGCGCGCGCTCGACGAGTAGCGGTTGATCGTGTTGGTCTCGGTGCGGATGACCTGGCCGTGGGCCGAGATCAGCAGCAGCTCCTCGTCCTCGGGTGTCACCTGCTGGACGGCCGCGACGAGGCCGGTCTTGCGACCCTCGAGGGCGATCAGCCGGACGCCCTGGCCGCCGCGGTGCTTCTTCCGGAACTCCGTGAGCGCCACGCGCTTGCCATAGCCGGTCTCGGTCAGGACCAGCAGGTCGGCGTCGGGCTTGACCACGGTCATCGAGACGACGTTGTCGTCCTTCCGGGCCAGCAGGCGGATGCCGATGACACCCGCCGCATCGCGGCCCATCGGGCGAACCTCTCCCTCGGAGAAGCGCGCGATCATGCCCTGCGCCGTGGCGATGATCACGTCGTCCTCGCCGGACGAGACGCTCACCCAGGCCAGCTCGTCGGAGTCGCTGATCGTGATCGCCCGGATCCCGGTCGCGCGCACACGCTCGAACTGCTCGAGCGGCGTCTTCTTGATGATCCCGTTGCGGGTCGCCATGACCAGGTAGTGCCCGGGCTCGAAGTTGGGCAGGCAGATGGTGGCCATCGGGACCTCGCCCGTCTCCACCTGCACGCCGGGGAGGTTGATGATCGCCATGCCCTTCGCCTGGCGCGAGGCGTCGGGGATCATGTGGACCTTGGCCGAGAACACCCGGCCGCGGTTGGTGAAGAACAGCGCCCAGTCGTGGGTGTTGGCCGCCAGCAGGTGCTCGACGGCATCCTCCTCGCGGGTGACGTGGCCGATGATCCCCTTCCCGCCGCGATGCTGGCGGCGGTAGGTGGCGACCGGCTGGCGCTTGATGTAGCCGCGCCGGCTGATCGTAACGACGACGTCCTCGTTGGCGATCAGGTCCTCGTCGGTCATCTCGCGGCTGGAGTCCTCGACGACGCGGGTGCGCCGCTCGCCGGCGTACTTGCGCTTCAGCTCCGCGAGCTCGTCCTTGATGATCGACAGCACGCGGGCCGGGTTGGCGAGGATGTCCTCGAGCTCGGCGATCTGCTGGATGACGGCGAGGTACTCATCCTCGATCTTCTTGCGCTCGAGGGCCGCGAGGCGGGCGAGGCGCATGTCGAGGATCGCCTGGGCCTGCGGCTCGGACAGGCCGAAGCGCGTCATCAGGTTCGTGCGTGCCGCGTCGACGTCGTCCGAGCGGCGGATCGTCTCGATGACCGCGTCGAGGTTGTCGAGGGCGATCTTGAGCCCCTCGAGGATGTGGGCTCGGGCCCGCGCCTTCTCGAGGTCGAACTCGGTCCGGCGGCGGACGATCTCTCGGCGGTGGTCGGTGTAGTGGCGCAGGACGCTCTTGAGCGGCAGCGTCTGTGGCTGCCCGTTGACCAGGGCCAGCATGTTGAGGTTGAACGCCGTCTGCATCGAGGTGTGCTTGAACAGGTTGTTGAGCACCTTGTGCGGGTTCGCGTCCCGCTTCATCTCGATGTAGATGCGCATGCCGTCGCGGTCCGACTCGTCGCGCAGGTCCGCGATCCCGTCGATCTTCTTGTCCTTGACCAGGTCGGCGATCTTCTCGAGCAGCGTCGCCTTGTTCACCTGGTACGGCAGCTCGGTGACGATGATCGCCGTGCGGTCGGCGCGGGTCTCCTCGAACGCGACCTGCGCGCGCATGACAACCCGCCCGTGGCCGTGGGCGTACATCTCGCGAATCGCGTCGATCGTCTCGTGCTCGCCCGTCAGCGGGTTGCGCCGCGACTCGAAGCGGTAGATCGAGCCGCCCGTCGGAAAGTCCGGACCCTTGATCAGCTGGCACAGGTCGTCGTTGGTGACGTCGGGGTTGTCGATGTACGCGACGACGGCGTCCACGACCTCGCCCAGGTGGTGGGGCGGGATGTTGGTCGCCATGCCGACGGCGATCCCCGACGAGCCGTTGACGAGCAGGTTCGGCAGCTTGGCGGGCAGGACGGACGGCTGCTTCTGGGTGCCGTCGTAGTTGTCCTCGAAGTCGACGGTGTCCTTGTCGATGTCGGCGAGCATCTCCGACGCGATGCCCGTGAGGCGCGCCTCCGTGTAGCGCATCGCGGCGGCGGTGTCGCCGTCGACCGAGCCGAAGTTGCCCTGCCCGTCGATCAGCGGGTAGCGCATCGAGAAGTCCTGGGCGAGCCGGACGAGGGCGTCGTACAGGGCGACGTCGCCGTGCGGGTGGTACTTGCCCATCACCTCGCCGACGATGGCGGCGCACTTGCGGTAGGAGCTCGTCGAGCTGAGCCCCATCTCGCCCATCGTGAACAGGATCCGGCGATGGACCGGCTTCAGGCCGTCACGGACGTCCGGCAGCGCTCGGGCGACGATCACGCTCATCGCGTAGTCGAGGTACGAGACGCGCATCTCGTCCTCGAGTCGGATGGCTCGGATGTCGCCCAGGTTGTCGGTCACGTGGTGGCTCTCCTCCGGTCGTTGCGGTCAGTCGGGTATCAGGCGCGGTCCACGACCGCGCGCTGGGCGGGCGGCACCTCGACGCCCAGCGAGTTGAAGGCGGCGGCCGTCGCGGCGGCCCGGGACGTCGACGGGGCGCCGGGGCGCTTGCGAATCCCGTCGACCTCGTGGCGCAGGGCGTCCGCGTCGGCGGGCGGCAGCTTCTCCAGGGCGTCGCGGACGACCCACGCCCGGTGGCCGTCGTCCGTGCTGCGTGCCGTCCCCGCCTCGCGCTGGAGGAACGACACGGTGGCCTCTCGATCGACGACCGATAGCGAGCGCAGGGCCCAGGCCAGGGCCTTCTGCACGTCCGGGTCCGCGTCGCCGATCAGGTCGGCGAGGATCGGCAGGGCGCGGGCGGTGAGGTCGTGCCCGTCGCTCGCGCGCCGGTCAACGTGGGGGATCGTCGCGATCGTGGAGCCCACGAGGCGCCGCTCCCAGCGCGACGGCGA
>DATDJA010000019.1:0-5407 GCA_036520795.1 Candidatus Limnocylindrales bacterium | reverse complement strand
ACCGGGAACAGGAGTCCGGCGAGAACGAACCCGACCATCAGGCCGGCCAGCGTCGCGGCCTCGAACCGCGCCACGGCCCTGCCGCGCAGCAGCTCGTCGGCGGCGGTTGCGAAGGCGATGAACCCGAGGATCGAGGGCACCGAGGCGGCCGTGGACGCGCCCTCCAGGAGCCGGGTGAAGCCGATCACCGGCAGGCTCACGGTGAACGCCGTGATGATCACGGCCACGGCGCCGAAGCCCGGACCCAGCAGCATGACCTTGCGGTGACCGATGCGGTCCGACAGGACGCCGAACACCGGGGAGAGGACGAGCTCGGTCGCGTAGAACAGCGCGCCCAGGATGCCGACCGTGCGCGCGTCGACCGGCACTCCGCCGTATTGCGGGAACGCCGCGTAGTAGTAGATGAGCATCGCGCCCGTGATCCCGGTCGCGAGGCGCAGGGTGAACGTGCCGAGGATGACCGCGAGGACCGGACGCGCCATGGGGGAAGCGTAGCCGGTCGAGCCCGCAGGTCGCGTCGGTGGCTCGTTTCCCCATCTACGATCGAGAGTCGTGCTGTCGGGGTCACCGCCACGCCGAGCACCTTCGCCGGGCCCCAGCTGCGGTGAATTGACTCGTCCGTCGACCATCCACGATCCACGATCGTCCTTGACACGACGGCGACGGGCCGTGTGCACCGAACACGATCCATGTTCGTGCCCGGTGGCGATCGGCCCTTCCCGCGCCGCATTGCACGACCCTGCCTCGTCGGTGACGGAGACCGAGTCGAGGGTCGCGAGCAGCACGATCCCAGGTCGTAGGTGGAGCGGACACGAGGGCGGGTGACGCGCCCACCCGGTCGGATTCGCGCCGAAGCCGCCCGGTGGTCGACACGGGTCCGTATCATCGGGCGCACCCTGAGCCCGCCGCCAGGCGTGGCCCGACGGAGGAGCCGACCGTGTCCCACGTCGCGATCGTCACCGACTCCGCCAGCGACCTGCCGCCCGAGGCGGCTATTGCCCAGGACATCACCGTCGTCCCGCTCGTCGTGAGCTTTGGCTCGGAGAGCTTCCGGCCCAACATCGACCTCTCCACGGACGCGTTCTGGGCCCGGATGACCGCCCCCGACGCCCCGTTCCCGACGACGGCCGCTGCCGCGCCCGGCGACTTCCTCGAGGCGTTCAAGGCCGCGTTCGAGTCGGGCGCCGACGCGATCGTGTGCGTCGACGTCTCGGGTGACCTGTCGGGGACGATCAAGGCGGCCTATGTCGCGCGCGACATGCTCAAGGAGCGCGAGATCTACGTCATCGACTCGCGCACGGCGTCGATGGGCACCGGCCAGCTCGCGCAGATGGGCGCCGAGCTCGCGGCATCGGGCGTAGCGGCGGCGGAGATCGCCCGCGTCCTCGAGGAACGCAAGGCCGACGTCGACCTGTTCGTCGCCCTCGACACGCTGGAGTACCTCAAGCGCGGCGGCCGGATCAGCGGCGCGAGGGCCGCGGTCGGCACGATGCTGTCGATCAAGCCGATCATCACGGTGATCGACGGGGTCGTCGAGAACGCGGATCGGGTCCGGTCGCGCCAGAAGGCCCGCGAGCGCGTCCTGGAGCTGCTGACGGAGAAGCCGCTCGAGCGGGCGGCGATCCTGCACAGCACCAACGCGGACGTCGAGGAGTTCCGCGCCCGCTTCCTGGAGCGGTCGGGCCTCCCCGAGTCGAAGGTCCAGACGATGCTGATCGGGCCGTCCGTCGGGCCCCATCTGGGTCCCGGCTGTATCGGTGCGGTGATCGTCCGCCAGCACTGACCGTCAAGCGTGGCTCAGGGTCGACAGGGTGACGGTCAGGTTGCGACAGGGTGACGACCGGCCCATGGCGATCGGCCGTCCGCGGCTATACTCGGGGACAGAGATGGCGACGCGCCGCGTCCGCCGGCCGCGTGATCGGTCGGCCGCGAGCGGGTCCCCGTGGGGTCGTCCGGACGACGACCCGCCGATCGCGGACGGCGTCCACCGTCCAGTTCACCAGAGGATCCTCCGTTCATGACGACGGAACACGTCACGGCGCCGATCAATGCCTGGCACGTCGCGCAGCAGCAGTTCGACCTGGCTGCCGACCGCCTCAACCTCGACCCCGGCCTCCGCCGCGTCCTGCGCGAGCCACGCCGCGAGCTCACGGTCCACTTCCCCGTGCAGATGGACGACGGGACGGTCCAGGTCTTCACCGGCTACCGCATCCAGCACAACCTCGGCCGCGGCCCGGCCAAGGGCGGCATCCGCTACCACCAGGACGTCACCATCGACGAGGTACGGGCGCTCGCGATGTGGATGACCTGGAAGTGTGCGGTCGTCGGCATCCCGTACGGCGGCGGCAAGGGCGGCGTGATCGTCGACCCCAAGAAGCTCTCGATGAAGGAGCTGGAGCACCTGACCCGGCGCTTCACGACCGAGATCGAGGTACTCATCGGCCCCGAGCGCGACATCCCCGCGCCGGACGTGAACACCAACGCCCAGGTCATGGCATGGATGATGGACACCTACTCGATGCACGTCGGGTACACCGTCCCGGGCGTCGTCACCGGGAAGCCGATCAGCCTCGGCGGCTCCGAAGGCCGCAACGAGGCCACGGCCCGCGGCTGCGTCTACACGGTCGTCGAGGCCGCCCGCCATTTGGGCATGGACCTCACGAAGTCGACCGTCGCCGTCCAGGGCTTCGGCAACGCCGGCTCGATCGCGGCCAAGCTCATGTCCGACGAGGGCTCGACCGTCGTCGCGGTGTCCGACTCGATCGCCGGGATCCGCAACATGGCCGGGCTCGACATCGACCGGGTGCTCGCCTGGAAGAAGGAGCACGGCACGGTCAAGGGCTTCCCGGGCGCGGAGGACATCACCAACCACGAGCTCCTCGAGACCCGCTGCGACGTCCTGATCCCGGCCGCGCTCGAGAACCAGATCACCGTCGAGAACGCGCGGGAGATCAAGGCCAAGGTCGTCGCCGAGGCCGCCAACGGCCCCACGACGCCCGAAGCTGACGCGATCCTGTTCGACCGCGGCGTGTTCCTGATCCCGGACATCCTGTGCAACGCAGGCGGCGTGACCGTCAGCTACTTCGAGTGGGTGCAGGACCTCAACCGAGATCACTGGACCGAGACCGAGGTCAACGAGAAGCTCAAGACCATCATGGTCAAGGCCTTCGCCGAGGTCCTCGACGAGGCGACGAAGGAACGCGTGAACATGCGCACGGGCGCATACCTCGTCGCCGTCCAGCGGGTCGCCGACGCCACCGCGATGCGGGGCCTCTACCCGTAACGTCACGGTCACCCGCGGATAGGGACTCTTGGCGAGGCGAGCGTGCGGACCTCCCCTGTTACCATCCGCGCCATGCTCGACCACGAGGAAAAGTTCCTGTTCAAGGAGGAGATCCTCCACCTGTCCAACGCGCTCGCAGACCCCGGCAGCCTGGACAACGTCGAGGACCTCCTGACCGACGTCATCACCAGCCCCCGCTTCGACTCCGAGGTGTTCACCCTCGAGCGCAGCCTCCAGGTGATGCTCGGCGCCCGCGCGGGGACCACGCTGGTCGGCCTCCTCACCGTCGCCCCCGAGGTGTTCGAGGAGGTGGCCGAGGTCCGGATCCAGCCCGAGGTCCACGAGCGCCTCGTCGCCTGGCGCGCCCGGTTCGGACTGGCCATCGACAACGCCCTGAACTTCCTCAACAACCCCGACGGGATCCAGGGCCACAACTTCAGCACCCAGGTCGCGCACGTCGAAGAGCGCCGGGTGCTCCAGGGCCGGCTCACGATGGTCCGCTACAACAACGAGCCGCAGTTCTTCGTCGCCGACGCCGCCGTGTTCCTGGGCCTGGTCACCGACATCATGGAGCGCCTCGGCCCGTACCTCGAGTCCGACAGCGTCGACGAGGAGTCGCTCACCCGCCTGCGCGAGGCCGTGCAGCTGATCGAGCGCAAGACGACCCCTCGGACCTGACGGCGGTCGCCGGCGTGCGGCAACTCTATTTGGCGGCGACGGGCCAGAACCGCGGCAAGACCACGGCTTCTCTCGGGCTGGTCGACGGATTCCGGCGGCGTGGCTACCACACCGGGTTCATCAAGCCGGTCGGGCAGCGGACGGTGATCGAGGATGGGCAGCCGGCCGACGAGGACGCCGTGCTCATGAAGGCGATCTTCGAGCTCCCCGAGCCCTACCCGGTGATGAGCCCGGTCCACATCCCGCGCGGCTTCACCAAGGCGTACATCGCGGGCCAGGTGGTCGAGGACCTCGGGGCGCGGATCCGGGACGCGCATGCGACGTTCGCCGGCCACGACATCCTGGTCATCGAAGGGACCGGGCACGCCGGGGTCGGGGCCGTGATCGGGCTGTCGAACGCGGTCGTGGCGCAGATGCTGGGTGCGCCGGCGGTGATCGTGTCCGAGGGCGGCGTCGGCCGGCCGATCGACGAGATCGTGCTCAACGCCTCGCACTTCCGCGCGTACGGCGTGCCGATCGCGGGCGCGATCGTGAACAAGGTCCGAGTCGGCGAGCAGCCGGGCATCGAGGACACGCTCCGCCGCGGCCTGGAACGGCACGACATCCCGCTCCTCGGCGTGCTGCCCTACCGCCCGATCCTGTCCAACCCGACCCTGGGCATGATCCAGGAGGCCGTGCGGGGTCGGGTGATCTGCCCGGGACGGGACCTCGATCGCGTGATCGACGGCGTCGCGATCGGCGCGATGGAGCCGCACCACATGCTGGCCCGGGTAGGGCCGGGGACGTTGGTGATCGTGCCCGGCGACCGCGAGGACGTGATCGTCACGCTCACCGCCGCGCACCTCGCCCAGGCGCAGCGGGGCATGGAAGTCGCAGCCCTGCTGGACGAGACGCCGGGCGCGGTCGAGGCCGGGCCGGAAGGCGCCGCGATGGGCATGGTCCTGACCGGCGGCTATGAGCCCCGGCCCGAGGTGCTCGACGGCATCCGCGAGGCTGGCGTGTTCGCGGCGCTGGTCGATGAGGACACGTACACGGTCGCGTCCGAGGTCCACGACCTGCTGGTCAAGACCCACGCCGCCGACACCGAGAAGATCGAGCTCATCAAGGCGCTCGTCTGGGAGTTCCTGAAGATGGACCGCTTCCTCGAGGCGGCCACCGAGGCGACGTTCCCGGCATAAGCGCCCGTCCGTTCCCGCCACCCAGTCAAAGGACGCGTACTCGTCCGGGCTCCGAGGCGACTCAGGCTCCGTTGGGTCCTTGCCAGTAGCCGATTCCGGCTATCTGTCTCTGTCAGGACGCGCAATATCGGCTGGCCAGAGCGCATCCCGTGTCGAGCAGTCGTCCTCTGACTGAATGACGGAATCGCCGTCCGGAGTCGGGTAGGGTCGCCGAGGGCGGCCGCGGAGCCTGTGCTTGGCTGATCAGGCCGGCGTCGGGCCGAAGCGG
>DATDJA010000018.1:0-7556 GCA_036520795.1 Candidatus Limnocylindrales bacterium | reverse complement strand
TTGCGCTTGACCTGCTCGAGGAGGAGCTCCGCGTCGACCCCGAGGGTGTCGGGCGGCACGTCGGTATAGAGCTCGGTGATCTCCTTGGGGTAGACCTCGGTCGCCGCGATCAGGCGGTTGCCGCTGATCACGTCCGTCTCGTCGAGGCGCAGCAGCCGCGCGTCGACGGTGTAGTCGCCCGAACCGAACGGCAGGTCGACGCCCGTGAACCAGCCCTGGACGCCGGCCACCTTGACCGTGCTCGGGTGGTCGACCACGGTCGGCGCGCCGAGGGTCAGCAGCTCGTTGCCGCGGAAGTCCTCGGGGTGCACGATGACCTTGAGGGGCTTCGTCAGCACGGTCTGTGGGTTCTCCGCGGTCCCGACCAGCATGGGCGCGCCCGCCTCGACCGGGACATCGCGACCGTTGGTCTTCTCCCAGCCCGAGAGGTTGAACGCGTTGAACGTGACCGCCCGCCAGTAGAGGCCCTTCCTGGTGCCTGGCGGAAGCGTCGCGCTGAACGCCGTGTTCTCGTCGCTGAACCACTTCCCCGAGATCCGCGCCGCCGACCCGAAGCTCACGCCGGTGCCCTTGGCGTCGCCGCCGACCGGCAGGAACCGTCCGATGGTCTCGCCGAGGTCGATGAGCTGGTCGTGCACGCCGTCCCACGCTCCCGCGAGCGGGCTTGACGCTGCGCGGGTGGTCAGGACCAGCGACCCGACCAGGGCGGCGACGATGAACACCGTGCCGCCGCGCAGGTAGAGCGACGAGATCGTGCTCGGATCGCCGATCCGGCGGCGGATCCACGTCGCACGCTCGTCGAACGCGTGCATCTGGATCAGGAGGAACAGGGACCCCGCCGTGAACAGGATGAGGTAGGGCAGCTCATCGCGCACCGTCATCGACATGTTCGCGAGCAGGACGACGCCCGTCATGATCACAGCGTTCAGCGGGCGGCGATGTCCGAACACCGCGTACGACGCGAACTGCGCCGTCCCCCACATGACGATGCCCAGGACCAGCACGTAGTGCAGCTCCTGGGTCGTGAATGGCCGGCTCCGCCAAGCCAGGTCGAGGTACGCCTCGACGCTGTGGCTGGCCGTCGCGTAGAAGGCGGTGCCGATCGACGGGTTTGGCAGCCAGGCCCAGCCGGCGACGATGGGGATCAGGAGGCCCGCGAACAGCGCTCCGACGATGTGGGTCGTCCATCGGCTCCAGCCGACCTTGGGACCGATGAACCCGACCGCGACGCCGAGCATCCCGAACAGCACGAGCCCGTCCGTGAGCTTGCCACGGCCATTCACCCAGGCGGGATCATCGACTGCCGACGCCACGACGGCGATCAGGAGCGCAACGAGCGCCAGGGTCAGCCAGCCCTCCTCCGGGCGGCGGATCCGCGGAACGATCATCGGGCGAGCGCCTCCGCCAGCTCCTGGTCCGGGCCCACGACCGAGACGGGGACCTCGAATTCGGCGAGCGCGTGACGCACCGCGCGGCTCCGCTGCCGGGCGACCTCCGCAGCGGCTTCGTCCGCGGGCGGCGCAAACGCGAGGTGGTCGAGCAGCACGACGACCGTCCCGATCCCCCGCGTCCGCAAGGTCGCGAGGGGACGCACGAACGACGGGTCGAGCGTCGCGGTGATCACGATCGCCGTCATGCCGCGCCGCAGGCGGCTGACGCCCGTCACCAGCGCCTCGGCCAGCGGGGTCCGCCCGTCCGCCTCGACCGCCGCCAGCAGCTGGAGGATCTTGAGGCGCTGGCGCGCGCCGCGATCGGCGGGCAGGACGGCCAGTCGATGGCCGCTCGCGGACATGCCGACCGCGCGGTTCTCGCCAAGGGCCTTGTCCGCGATGGATGCGGCCGCGCGGACGGCGATCTCGGTCGTCGAACGATCGCCCTCGCCGGCCTCAACCGACGCGTCGAGGTCGAGGAACAGCCACGCGTCGGCGGTCTGCTCGAGGTCGAACTCCTTGACCTGGATCTCGCCCATGCGCGCCGTGGTCGGCCAGTGGATCCGGTTCATCGAGTCGCCCGGTGCGTACGGCCGGACCGTCGTGGCCAGCGGGGTCGTCTGGAGCGTTCGCTCCGGTGACGCGCGGGCGCCCTCGATGCTCGCCGGTGGCAGGCGCCACATCGGCAGCGCGTCCACCCGGGGGTAGACGACGAGGGTGACCCCCTGCCCGACGCCCGCCGAGGCCTCGAAGAAGCCGAACGGGTCGCCCGTCCGGATCATCAGCGGCTCGATCCGGAAGTGCCCGCGTCGGAGCAGCGGCGTGCGCACCAGCCACGACCGCTCCTGGCGCCCGCGGAGCGACAGCGCCCGTCCCGGCAGACCGCCCGGGATCGTCGTCGGGTTGTAGATCTCCAGCCACGGCTTCGGGAAGCGGCCGGTGTTGCGCAGGGTGTACGTGACCCGCAGCTTGTCGCCCACGTGACCGCTCAGCTGCGACACGGCGTAGCCGGCCTCGAGGTCGGACAGGCCGAGCCGGGTCAGGATGTAGCTCCCGCCCCCGACCAGCAGCCCGATGTACACGAGGAAGAACAGGAACCCGTAGCCGGTCGAGAACGCCGCCACCACGAGGACGACGGAGAGGATGAGCAGCTGGAGGCGCCGGAACAAGGCGGTCGGTCCTCCGTGGATCGCGGGGTCGTGGTGGACGGATCAGCTGGCGGCGGCGCTCGGGCTGACCTCGCGCGGACCGCCCGTCTGGCGGACGGACTCGATCGGGGTGCTCTCGAGGAGCTCCCGGATCACGTTTCCCGCGCTGACGTCGTGGATGGACGAGCTGGTCTTGATGATCACGCGGTGTGCAAGCGCGGGCTCGGCGAGCGTCTTGACGTCGTCGGGGATCACGTAGTCGCGACCCAGCAGGCCGGCGAGCGCCTGGGTGGCCCGGTACAGGGCGATCGATCCGCGCGGGCTGGCGCCGAGGTAGACGTCCGGGTGGGTCCGGGTCGACGAGACGAGGCGGACGATGTAGTCGCTGACCGCCGGGTCGACGTACACCTCGCGCACGCCCGCCTGGAGGGCGCGCAGCTCGTCCACCGAGCAGACCTCGGTCAGGTCCTCGAGCGGATGGGTCCGCTTCTGCTCGTCGAGGATCACGATCTCGTCGACCAGCTGCGGGTAGCCAAGCCGGATCCGCAGCATGAACCGGTCGAGCTGGGCCTCCGGCAGCGCGAACGTCCCCTCGTACTCGATCGGGTTCTGGGTCGCAATCACCAGGAACGGGTCCGGCATCGGATGGCTGACGCCATCGATGGTCGACTGGCGCTCCTCCATGCACTCGAGCAGCGCGCTCTGGGTCTTGGGCGTCGCCCGGTTGATCTCGTCGGCGAGCACCACCTGGCTCATGATCGGCCCGGGCCGGAACTCGAACTCCTGCGTCTTCTGGTTGTAGATCGACAGGCCGGTCACGTCCGACGGCAGCAGGTCGGGCGTGAACTGGATCCGGCGGAAGGAGCAGCCGAGGCTCCGGGCGATCGCCTTGGCCAACATGGTCTTGCCGGTGCCCGGAACGTCCTCGATCAGGAGGTGGCCGCGGCACATCAGCGCGACGAGGGCGAGGCGCACCTCCTGGTGCTTCCCGACGATGACTCGCTCGACGTTGGCGAGGACGGTGTCGCCGACCTGCTGGATGTTGCTCATCGGACTCCCGTGGTGTGCGGCGCGACGCCGCGGGCTGCGCGTGTCCGGCGTGAACGTGCCGGTCGGGCGGTGCGATGACGTCGCGCTGAGCGGGATTGGGGCGCGAGCGACGTCGTCCCTCTCAATGCAGTGTACGGGTGACTGTCGATCCGGGTTCTCGCGGGGCCTGTCTCTATAGGGCGTCGCAGACGGCTAAAAGGTTTCATCTTTCCCGTCCTGCTTCCTTAATGACGGTCTGGGCCGCCGAATCGTTCAACCTCGAAACAGGGTGAGGCCGCCGACCCAGACGATCATCAGGCAGCCGAGCGCGCCCATCACGCCGAGGAACGGCTCACCGCCCACGAACGAGGCGAACGACACGAGGGCGAACATGGCCGCGAGGACCAGCGCGATCAACCCGAGGCCGATCCGCTCGATCATCGGGCGCGGGCGAAGGTCCGGGGCCTCCGGCGTCGCCGGCGCTCCCTCGTCGGTCGCGGGCTCATCACCCATCACGGCGCTCCGTACTGCTCGAAGTAGCGCTCCATCATCGACCCTGCCAGCGGGGCGGCTCGTTCGCCGCCTCGGCCGCCCTGCTCCACGAGCACGGCGATCGCGACTCGTGGGTTCTCGACCGGCGCGAAGCCGATGAACCATGAATGTGGCTCGCCCTTGCCGCCGAGCTCCGCCGTCCCGGACTTGCCCGCCGTCGGCACGCCGGGCACCGCAGCCCCGGCCGTGAACTGTCGCCCGAGGTCGCCCTCAACCGCCGCCTCCATCGCCGCCTGGACGGACTGGGCGTCGGACGACGCCATCACCCGTCGCCAGGTCGACGGTGCGATCTCGCGCGTGCCCGGTCCCTCACCGGTGAGCGCGGCAACGAGCCGCGGACGCATCAGGACGCCGTCGTTGGCGACGGTCGAGGCCACCAGCGCCATCTGGAGCGGCGTCACGAACGTCTCGCCCTGCCCGAACGATGCCGAGGCCAGCTCGACGTCGTCGGTGAATCCCCCCGGTGCCCGGCCTCCCCCACCCGTCACGCGGCTGATCGCCGTCGGCAGGTCGAAGGGGATCGGCGCGCCGAACCCGAGCAGGCCCGCCTGCCCGACGAGGTCGTCGCCGCCGGTCGCGAGGCCGGCGAGCGCGTACCAGATGTTGCAGCTCGCCTCGGTGGCGCCGACGAGGTCCAGGGGCGTGCCGTCGGTCTGCTCGTGGTGGCCGTCGCGGATCCGGTAGCCCTCAACGAGCAGGCCCTTGTCCTCGGCCTCGGGCTGCTCCTCGAACGTGGTGCCAGGCTCGATCGACCCGGTGTTCAGCCCCGCGATCGCGGTGACGACCTTGAACACCGAACCTGGCACGTAGCGGCCCAACGTGGCGCGCGGCAGCAGCGGGTCCGACTCGTCGTCGCGCAGCGCCCCAAACGCGCGGGCGGCCGTGTCGGGATCGGCGATGGCGGCCGCGTCGTACGTCGGAGTCGAGGCCAGCGCCAGGACGTCACCGGTGGTCGGGTCGAGCATCACCACGGCGCCCCGATCCGCGCCCAGCGCCTCGACGGCGGCTCGCTGCAGGCGCAGGTCGAGGGTCGTCCGCAGGCCGAGCGGCGTCCGTCGCGACGCGTCGAACTTGTCGAGCAGCCCGCCAAAGGCATCGGACCCACCGAGCCCGATCAGCTCGGCGTTGTAGGAACGCTCGAGACCCGCCGTCCCGAACTGGCGCGACGCGTAGCCGATGACCGGGCTGATGGAGTCATCGCGATACTCGCGGGTCGCCTCGCCGTTCGCGTCGCGCGAGCTGCGGGCCAGCCAGCGGCCGTCGCGATCGACGATCGGACCCCGGAGGGCTCGTCGGGCCACGGCGATCACCGCGGGATTGTCGGGTTCTCGTGACAGGCGCTGGGCATCCACCACCTGCCACCAGCCCGCGCCCACCGCCAGGGTCGCGAACGCGGCCGCAAGGGCAACGCCGGTGCGCCAGATGTTGCCGCCGATCGGGCGGCGGTCCACGGTCGCGCTCACGGCTCGTACCCGGTAGCCGGCATCACCGGGGACGATCGCCGCAGCGCCGGGAGGCGGCGGCGCCCGGTGCGCGGGACCGAGGGCGGCTCGGCGCCTGGATCGGACAGGGCGAGCAGGAGCCCGATGACCACCGCGTTGGCGAGCAGCGAGGACCCGCCGTAGGAGATCAGGGGCAGCGTGATCCCCGTCAGCGGGATCAGCTTGAGGTTGCCCGCGGCGATGATGAACGCCTGGACGGCGATCACCAGCGAGAGGCCTGCGGCGAGCAGGGCGCGGAACTCGTCATGGGCGGCGGCCGCGATCCGGAGCCCACGCTCGACCACGACGAGATACAGGCCGAGGATCGCCAGGAGGCCGATGAGTCCGAGCTCCTCGCCCAGCGCCGCGAGCGGGTAGTCCGTGTGGACGGCCGGGATGGGCAGGTTGCCCCCGATCGTCGGTAGGCCCGCGCCGAGCCCGACCCCGAGCAGCCCGCCGCGCGCGAAGGCGTACAGGGCCTGCACCGTCTGATAGCCGGCGCCGAGCGGGTCGCGGAACGGGTCGATCCAGTTGTCGACCCGCTGTTGCACGTGGCCGAACAGGGTGTACAGGACCCACGACCCGGCGATGAACAGGATCAGGCCACCGATGACGTAGGACGGGCGCCCCGTCGCCACGTACAGCATGGCGAGGAACACGGCAAAGAACAGGAGGGCGGCACCGAGGTCGCGCTGGACGATGACGATCCCGAGGGCGATTGCCCACATCGCGACCATCGGCGCGAGGTACGGGATCGGCGGCAGGCGGATCGGGCCGATGCGGGTGCTCTCGTCCGCCAGGAGGGAGCGGTTCTCCGAGAGGTAGCCGGCGAGGAAGACGACGAGGATCACCTTCAGCAGCTCAGAGGGCTGGCCGGACAGCGGGCCGATGGAGAGCGTGAGGCGGGCCCCGTTGACGTCGCTGCCGAAGACGAAGGTCAGGAGCAGCAGGGCGATGCCGGCCGCCGCCCAGGTGTACTTGTAGGTCCGCAACCAGGCGTCGGAACGCACAGCGAGGGCAAGGCCTGCGATCACGGCCAGCGCGAGCAGGAGCCAGCCGAGCTGGAGCTGCCCAAGACCCAGGACCGCCTCGCCGAACTGCTGGACGACGAGGCCCTGGGGGAGCCGCTGCATCAGCAGCAGCCCGATCCCGCCGAGCAGCGCCGTGGCTGGGAGCAGCACCTGGTCCATCCGCCGGCCCGCGAGCACGAACGCGAGGTGGACGACGAACAGGGCGACCAGGTAGACGAGCAGCCCGCGGAGGTCGGGCGGCATCAGGTCGATCGCGCCCGCGGGCTCGCCCGCGCGGATCGCGCGCTGGGCGCTCAGGCCGGCCCCGAGCGAGGCGCCGCCCGCCAGCAGCGCCGTCGCGACGAGCGCCAATAGCGCGAGCTCGGTCTGGCGAACTCGTGGGTGAAGGCGCCACCGTGCGGCCTGACGGGCACCGGCGAACGCGGTCACTCCCGGCCCCGGTCGAGACGCAATCGGACCTCGCCCACCTGGAGCTCGTCGCCGAAGCCGAGCGGAGCGACGCGGTCCACGGGCACGCCGTTCACGAAGGTGCCGTTGGTGCTCGCGAGGTCCTCGACGTACCAGGCTCGCCCTCTGAACGTGAGCACCGAGTGTTCGGCCGACGCGAACGGATCCTCGATCACGATGGTGTTGTTGACGTCCCGCCCGAGCGTCGTGACGGCGTCCAGCGGGAACGACGTCCCGACGGGCGGTTCAGCGTGCGGTGACGCGAGGACCACCAGGCGGCCCAACTCGTACGGCCCACGGCTTGCGCTGCGGAGGTCGCGCATGAGGATGCGGGCGACAGCGAACAGGAATGCGTACAGCAGGACCAGGAACAGGATGCGGATGAGCCACAGCGTCAGGACGAACCCGTCCACGTCAACCAGGAAGCGTCTCGACGAC
>DATDJA010000017.1:0-5323 GCA_036520795.1 Candidatus Limnocylindrales bacterium | reverse complement strand
CCATCGACCAGGAGCACCCGCTCGACGCGCTCCTGGTGCAGTACGCACCCAACGACACGATCACGCTGAGCGTGCTCCGCGATGGGAGCACCGTGCTGGTCAAGGTCAAGCTCGGGACGCGGCCGAAGGACCTGTAGCGCGCCGGCCGCGCGCCGGCCGGTCAGCCGGTCCGGCGCCGCCGGATCTCGACGCCCGCGAAGCGCAGCGTGCCGCCGAGCCGCACCTCCGGCTTGCGCACGCGGACGGTGACCTCGTCCGCCGCGAACCCGGCAAGGATCTCGTTCGCGATCGCCTCGGCGAGCGCCTCGATCAGGTCGAACCGCGTCGACTCCACGATCCGGCGGCACGTCTCGAACACCAGGCCGTAGTCGATGGTCTGGGCGAGGTCGTCGCTGCGGCCCGCCGGCGCCAGGTCGAGTGCCAGCTCCACGTCGACCTCGAAGCGCTGCGGCCGCTCGTGCTCCTCGGGGTAGACGCCATGTGTCCCCTGGAACACCATCCCGTCGAGCACGATCCGGTCGGTCACGGGGTGGCCCCGGGCCAGCCGTCCGGCCGCCAGCCACGCGCGACCGCGTCGGCGACGCGCGCCGCCCGTGCGTTCGCGCGCACGTCGTGCACGCGGACGATGTCCACGCCCGCCATGACGCCCACGACCGTGGTCGCCACGGTCGCCTCGACGCGTTGATCGGCCGGCACGTCCAGCAGCCTGCCCAGCGTCGACTTGCGCGAGGTGCCGAGCAGGACCGGACGGCCCAGCGAGCGGAGGGCCCCGAGATTGGCGAGCAGGGTGATGTTGTGCTCAGGTGTCTTGCCGAACCCGAACCCCGGGTCGACGATCAGCGCGTCCGGCGCGATGCCGGCGTCGAGCGCCCGCTCGAGCGCGGCCCGGAGGTCGGCGATGACCTCGGCGACAAGGTCGCGGTAGTCGGGCAGCGCGCGGTTGTGCATCAGGACGATCGGCACGCCACGCGCGGCCGCCAGGCGAGCCATCGCCGGGTCGTCGGACACGCCCCACACGTCGTTGAGCAGGTGCGCGCCGGCGTCGAGGGCGGCCGCAGCGACCTGCGGGCTCGTCGTATCGATCGAGACGGGCACGGCCGGCAGGTCCGCGACGATCGCGCGGATGACCGGGACGACCCGCGCGATCTCGTCCGCCGGCGCGACGGGTTCGTGGCCCGGACGGCTCGACGCGCCACCGACATCGAGCAGGTCGGCGCCGTCGGCGACCATCGCGCGTGCCTGCTCGACGGCGGCCGCGACCGGGTCCGTGGCGGCCAGCAGCCCGTCGCCCGAGAACGAATCGGGGGTCGCGTTGAGCACGCCCATCAGGTGGGTCCGACGTCCCCAGTCGAAGGTCCGGGGACCGATACGGGTGGCGCCGGACGCACCCGGCTGACCGGCGATCATGCCGCGACCGGATCGCGCAGGGCGGGATCGTCGACGAGGCGCGCTCGCGCGGCCCCGACGAGATACAGCGACCCCGCGACCACGACCGGCCCGTCGCCGGTCGCGAGGGCAAGATCGAGCGCGGCCGCCGGGTCCCGCTCGATGAGCACCCGGCCACCCGGCAGCGCGGCGCGCCACGCGTCTGCGAGGGCCGCCGCCGGGAGGGCCCGCGGGAGGTCGAGCGTCGTGCACACGATCGTGGCGTCGGCGACGGCGGGGCTGGCGGCGACCGCCGCGAGGACGCCTCGCACATCCTTGTCGGCCATCGAAGCCCAGACCAGGACCAGTGGGCGCGGCGGGCTCGCGCCGCCGCCTGCGAGGTACGGTCGCAGATCGGCCAGGGCCTGCGCGAGGGCGAGCGCACCGTCCGGGTTGTGCGCCCCGTCGAGCAGGACCTCTCGCGTGCCACCGCCTGGGCGGGCGGCCTGCACCAACTCCAGCCGGCCCGGCCACGTCGCGCTCGCATAGCCACGACGCCGGGCGTCTGCCGGAACGCGCGCGATGCCCGCGGTCTCCAGCGCGTCCAGGACAGAATCGGCGACGGCCACGTTGGCTGCCTGGTGACGGCCGCGGAGCGCCACGGCCGTCGCGCCCAGCCCCGGGAGCTCGACCCACTGGGCGTCACGATCCCAGTCGAGGATCGGCGCCGGCTCCGCGATCGTCAGCGGCACGCCCATCCGGGCGGATCGCCGCCGGACGACCGTCAACGCGTCACCGGTCGCCCCGGTGACGGCCACGTCGCCGCGCTCGATGATCGCCGCCTTCTCGCGCGCGATCGCCGTCACGGTCGTCCCCAGGCGATCGGTGTGGTCGAGCCCGACGTTGGTGATCACCGCGACGCCGCCGTCCCACGCGTGCGTGGCGTCAAGCCTGCCCCCGAGCCCGACCTCGACCAGCGCGACATCGAGGCGGGCGTCCGCGAAGTGCCGGAACATCACCGCTGTCAGCAGCTCGAACTCGGTCGGCGGTCCGAGCCTCGGCGAGATGCGGTCGGCCAGCGGGATGACCGTTCCCACCAGCCGCGCGAACGAACCGGCGTCGATCGGCCGCCCGTCGACCACGATCCGCTCCCGGTAGGTGACGAGATGCGGCTTGGGCGTCTCGCCCACCCGGTAGCCGGCGGCCCGCAGGGCGGAGCCCGCGAGCGCGATCACGCTGCCCTTGCCGTTGGTGCCGGCGACGAGCGCGCCGCGGACGGCGAGCTGCGGATCGCCCATCGCCCGGAGCAGCGCCCGCACCCGGCCGAGCCCGAGACGCACCCCGTAGCGGCCGCGCGACTCGATCGCTGCCAGCGCCTCGGCGTAGCTGAGGTCGGGGGCGACCCTCGGGTCCTGTCGCTCGCCGCGGGCACTCACGACTTCGTCAGGTCGTCCTCGTAGAACACGCACTGGTTGAACCGCGGGGTCAGGCACACGTCGTTCACGTAGCCCTCGTCGAGGTGGACCCCGCCACGGAGCTGGCAGCGCGAGACGTTGTTGGGCTGCCGCAGCAGGCCCTTGAGCAAGTGCGGCGCCTGGATCGGGATCGCGCCACGGGGGCCGGTCATGTAGAAGTGCGGGCAGACGTTGCGCCGCAGGTTGGGGAGGCCGAAGCCCGTCCGCGCCGGCGGCATCTGGCGTTGCCCGGGGAGGAGCGGGCGCTGCATGCCGGGGTACGGCGAGCGCTGGATGCCGGGGTACGGCTGGCGGGGCTGACCCGGCAATGGCGGACGGGTGGGGTATTGCACCCGTGCGTAGCTTCGCTCGGGGACCGGCGGCGGGGCGGGGGGCGGCGGGGGCTCGGGCTCGGGCTCCGGGGTTCCGCCGGCACGCGGCTGCACCCGGGCGATCGGTCCGTGGCTCCACGATCCGCGATCCCCCGGGGACGGGCGCATGGGCCGACGGTCTCGAGCCTCCACGACCTCCCTCATGGGTCCGGCACCCGGGACGTGGTGCCTCGACGCATCGGTGAGCGTACCACCGGGACCCCCTCGCGGGGACCGGGCGCCCGGCCCACGCGATGGCCTCGGGCCGCGGCATGCGACAATCGGCACCGATGGAATCCCGGCGAGGGGGCCGGCCTCCCCAGGTTCGCCCCCGCCCCGCCTCGTTCGGCCGCCCGACACCGCCCGCGCTGCGCTCGGCCGCTCCATCGCCCACGCGCCTCTCGCGCCATCGCCGGATCGACCGGCGCCGGGGCCTGCCGATGCCCTTCGGCGCGGCGCTCGCCGTGGGCGTCGTGGCCCTCGGGATCGGCGTCCTGTGGATCGCCAGCGGCGCCTTCGGGCCGTTCGTGACCGGCGTCCTGAGCGGGTTCGGGGGGTTCGTCGACAAGATCGGCGCGGCCGTCGGCAGCGCGCCCCCGACCGAGGCACCCCCGACCAGCGATGCGCCGGTCATCATCCCGCCGGACGACGCGTACACCAACGACGACTCGGTCGACGTGACGGTCAACGTCCCCGCGTCCGTCGTCGGCGACGAGACGTCCACGGTCCGCCTGTGGGTCACGGTCGGCGACGACGAGCCCACGCTGCTCGCCGAGCAGCCCGTCGGGCCGACGTCGCAGCAGCTGATCCCGAACGTCGAGCTGAGCAAGGGACGCAACGCCTTCCAGGCCTCGATCATGGGCGAGGGAGGCGAGAGCGAGCGGTCGGCGGTCGTCACCTGGGTCCTGGACACCTCGAAGCCGAAGTTGACGATCATCTCGCCCGAGGACGGCTCGTCCACGGCCAAGAACACGGTCACGATCAAGGGCAAGACCCAGGCCGGGAGTTCGGTCAGGGTTCGCAACGACGAGAACGGCGCCACGACGACCGTCGATGCCAACAAGGACGGCCTGTTCGAGGCCAAGATCGCCATCGCCGCCGGCCTCAACGCGCTCCTGATCACGACCACGGATCCCGCCGGCAATCCGAACGAGGCCAACCTCACGATTCGCAAGGGCCTGGGCAAGACGACGGCCAGGCTGACGGCCACCTCCTACAACTTCAAGTCGAACAAGCTGCCCAAGTCCGTGACGTTCACCGTCGTCGTGACCGACCCCGACGGCGACCCGGTAGCTGATGCGGTGGCCCTGTTCACGGTGACGGTGCCTGGGCTCGAAGCGATCGTCTCGAGCGAGATCAAGCTCAACGAGAACGGGGCCGCGCGGTTCACCACGAGCATTCCGAAGGGCGCCCTGCCCGGGTCCGGGCTGGCGACGGTGCTGGTCGACACGAAGGAGTTCGGTAACGTGACCGACCGCCAGGTGCTGACCGTCCGCTGATCGACCACGCGTTCGGATCGTCGCGCCATCGCCTCGACAGGCGGCCTCGGCGCAGCTACGATCGCCCCATGCCGGTCTGGCGTTGCCCGCACTGCGGTACACCGCAGGCGGAGAGTTCGCGCTGCTGGGTCTGTCGGCGATCGACGACGACCTGTGCGACCTGTCTCCACTTCCGGCGGGGAATCGCCAGCGGACTCGGGCTGTGCGGCCTCGACCCACGCCACGCCGCGCTCGACGGGTCCGAGATCAGGGCGTGCTGGGTGGCCGCGGGGCCGCCCGTGGCGGACACGGCGGACGGCGTCGCGCGCGACCCGGATCGTCGGCTGTCGCCGCTGTTCGAGGCGGACCGGACTCCGGCGCGCACGTTCGTCCCGGTCGACGAGCTCGCGGGCCTCGAGCGCGTCCCGCCGCGCGAGCCGGCACCCGACGGCGTGCCGCCCGCCGACGATCTCGTGACCACCGGGTCCGCGACGGGGCCGAACGGATGGTCGCTCTGGGGCGACCCCGAACCCTAGGCCGCGCCGATCAGGGGCAGGTGACCGTATCGGGGTCCTCGAGGACGAGATCGATCGGGGTTCCCAGGTCCTTCTTCACCCCGGGGTTCGGCTTCTGGTCCGAGACGATCCACTCGGAC
>DATDJA010000016.1:0-6517 GCA_036520795.1 Candidatus Limnocylindrales bacterium | reverse complement strand
CGACCAGGAGCACGGCCCCCGGCAACGACTCGAGGATCGCCGCACTGATCCCGGGCAGGTTGTCCGCCTCGTTGTAGGTCGGCAGGATGACCCAGGCGCCGGCCCCGGTGGGCTGCGCGCTCGTCGGTGCGGCTGCGTCGTCGGTCGTCATCGCGGTTCGGTCGTCATGCGGCGAGAGTGTACGGGCCGACGGGGGCGCAGGGTCGAGGTCGGAGGCTCACGACGCGATCCTGATCGCGACCGTGGTGCGGTTGAGCCCGCCGCCCGCGTCCTTCGCCGAGACCCGGATCGAGCCGGTGCCCGAGCCGCCGCTCCGCACCTTGAACGAGGCGGTGTACGAGCCGTCGCTGCGCTTCGTCGCAGTCACGGTGGCGGCGGACCGGCCGGGCTGGCGGAACGCGACGGTCGGCCTGGACGTCAGCGGCTCGACGGTCGTAAAGGTGACCTTCAGCGTCTGGCCGGGGCGCACCTTCGTGGCGGACGGCGTCACGGAGAACGCACTTGCCCACACGGTACGCGAGAGGACGACCGTGCCCAGGGTCGAGGCGACCGTCAGCCGCGCTTCGTAGCGACCCTGCGGCGCGAACGACCCGCCCGCGAGGCGTCCGTTCCAGGTCCACTTGCGGTCGCCCGCATGCTGCGCCTTGCCCGTCCAGACGGTCCGGACCAGCGTTCCGGAAGCGTCGTACAGGCGGAGCGACGTCCTGGCGTCACGCGCCAGCCGCCAGGTGAGGGCCGAGGTGGGAGCGAGGCTGTCCGCGTCCTGGGGGAAGAAGCTCCGCGACCAGCGCAGGAAGCCGCCGGTGCGGTCGACGACCAACGCGCGATCGACCGTTCGCCGGTTGCCGCCCGGGTCGACGAGCGAGACGCGCATCTCGTACCGCCCGTCGGCGACCCGCTTGCCGGCGGCGTTGCGCCCGTCCCAGGTCGTCGCCCAGCTCGAGGCGTGGTTGATTGGCCAGCGGCGGATCTCGGTGCTCCCCTTGAGGATCCGGACGGTGCCGGTGGCGCGCCCGTTTGCCGTCCACGAGAGGCGCGTCGACTCCAGCGCCCCGTCGCCGTCAGGCGAGAACGCGCCCGGGGTGGCCGCGGTGGTGATCGATGGCGGCGTGGTGTCGAGGGTGACCGTGAACGAGCGACGGGCGCGGTTGCCGGCGTCGTCGATCGCGGACAGGGTCGTCGTGTAGCGGCCGTCCGGCGCGCGGCCGCCTCCCTCCTTCTCGCCGCGCCAGGTGAACCCGAAGGAGGTGCCACCGCCGTCGATCGTGCCGACGGTGCCCGCGCCCGCCGAAGCGATCTGGAGAGCCCAGCGGGTCGACCCGGTCGAGGTGAGCGCGAACCGCACGGACTCCCGTACGTCGTCGCCGTTGGGCGAGATCAGCGTGCTCGAGGCGGAGGCCGACTTGATCTTCGGTCGGACGGTGTCGACCGTCACGGCGAACGCGCCGACCTGGGCGCCGGTCACCGGGCGGATCGATGGCGCCCGGAACGTGCGTGCGCCCGCCTTCCCGACCAGCTGGAGGACATAGCGACCGTCCCTGACGGTCGACCCGCCAGCGGCGCCGTTCCAGTCCCAGGTCTGCGCGCCCGTCCGGACGTCCGGGACGGTCCGCGACCCGACCAGCGTCCCGTTCGTGCGATAGACGTTGAGCGTCAGCGAGTCGAGCGCGACGGTGTTGGTCCAGCGGAGGCGGACGGCATCCTCCCAGCCATCGCCGTTGGGCGAGAAGGCACGGACGGCCCTCGCGGTCGGCCCCGAGCCCACGCCCGACGCCGACCCCGAGCCGAAGTTGAGGCCGCGGATCCCCGCGTTCACCGTCGTGCTGTTGGGCGCGCGGTAGGGCTTGACCATCGTGTCGCTCGAGGACCTGGCGGCGATCCACACGCCACGCTCGACGAACGAGACGGGTGACCACTCGCGGATCGGCTCGGTGACCTCGTACCAGCTGTACCCGTCGGACGAGACGGGGCCCCGGGTGATGGCGACGATCGTGCCGGCCGGCAGCGTGCCCAGCCTGGCGGCCGAGGCGTCCGGGCCGCTGCGATACGCGAGCCCGTCGGCCACGACCCGGCCGAAGCCGCCGTCCTCGAGCCTGGGCGACCCGTCCCAGCGCGAGCCCACGTTCCAGCTGCCCGCGTTGCCCTTGCTGTCGACGGCACGGACGCGGAACGCGTAGCCGTGCCCGTCGGATCCCAGCCACACCTCGGACCGAGCGCGCGTCCTCGTGCGCCACGCCGCCCACGGGCCGCCGTCGACGGAGACCTGGACGTCGTACGAGGCGATGGTGCTGGTGTCGCGAGCCGTCCACGAGACGACGAAGCCCTCGTCGCCCTGGGCGGAGGCGAGCATCCGGATGCCGGCCTGGGGCGCGGACTTGTCGACACGGAAGGACTCCGACAGGGCCCGGTTGAGCTCGGCGTGGCCGCCGTCGTAGCCCAGCGCCCACATCCCCGCCCCGCGCAGCCCATAGTCGTTGACGATCGCGTAGCGCTGCTTGAGCGACGCCGCGTCGTCGAAGTAGACCTGTCGCCAGCTGGTCACGCAGCCATAGGTCGAGGTGCAGTTCTCGCGCCGGTAGACGACGTACGGGCTGCGCTCGAGGGCGTCCCACTTGCGCCCGTGCTTGGCCACGAGGCCGACGACGTTCTCGTAGTTCACGGCGGCGCTGTAGCCGTACTTGGCGCCCGAAAGCGTCTTCGAGCGTGGGTCCTTGTCCTCCGTCGACCACGCGCGGCCGTACCACGGCAGGCCCAGGATGATCCGCGACGGGCTCACCCGGGCGGTGTAGGCACGAACGGTGTCGGCGAGGTCGTACGCGGGGCCGGACAGGGGGTCGATGGAGCCCGCCCTCCCGGACGACGAGGTCCGGTAGTCGTAGCCCATGACGAAGATCGCGTCCGCCGCGCCCTTGCCGACCGACGCCTCGAGCGGGTAGTTCCCGATGTAGCCGGTGGTGTCGTAGGTCAGCTGGTAGCCCTTCCTGACCTTGTTGAGCTCGGTCCGGAACGTCCTGAGCAGCGCGACGAACTCGTCGGCGTAGCCCGACGCGAGCGGCTCGAAGTCGAGGTTGACGCCGTCGGCGCCGCGGTCGCGGACCGCCGCGACGGCCTGCCTCGCGAGCCGCACTCGGGCGGCCTTGCTGCCGAGGATCGCGCGCTGGGTGTTCGCCTGGGCCGTCGTCCACGCGAAGACGCTGAGCGTGAGCACGACACGGGTGCCATGGCGGTGCGCGTTCGAGATCACGGACGTCATGTTCGAGCTCGTCCAGCCGCCCCAGCCGGTGGTGGTGCGGCCGTCGCCACCCTTCTTCCTGAGGTTGCCGTCGCGGTCCGCGCCGACCGAGAAGTACGCGATCGTGGACAGCACCTGGTGGTTGATCTTGCTCGAGGCACCGGAGAGCTCCCAGTACGGCAGGAAGCCGAACACCTGCCGCCGGAGCCCGGGCGCGGCCGCGAGATCCGCCTCGGGTCGGGCGTCCGGCAGGGCGTACGACGAGGCGGTCGCGCCGATCGACGGCGCGCCACCCGGCGCGTCGACCGGGGCCTCGCTGGTTTCGGCGCCATCGCCGGCCGCGTCCACGGTCGAAGGGGCACTGGCGCCGCGTACGGTGGCCCACTGGCTGCCCTGGAGGCTTGCGGCCATCTGGTGGCCCGTCGCGCGGCCCGCGGGCAGCGACGTCGGCGCGCGGTTGTCGACGGGCCAGTCATCGTCCGCACGGGGCCGGAAGCCGACCTTTACGCGGCCACCCGGCTCGAACGCGATCACGTCGTCCGCGTGGGCCATGGCCTCCTCGTAGGCGATCGAGGGGTGCTGCTCGGGCGTGACGGCGTCGTCGATGGCGGGCGGCGCCTCGTCCGCACGGGTCGGGGGGACGTCCTGGGCGGCCGCGGCCGGGAGCGTCTCGAACACGGGGGTCGTGGGCGCGGCGGCGCCGACGGGCGACGGCAGGGCGCCCGCGGCCAGCACGAGCGCGAGGCCCGCCGAAAGGGCCGGGCGGGCGACGTCGAGAGCGATCCGGGGTCGGGGCACGGCCTTCCTCTGCGGCGATGATCCCCGCGTCGCCCGCCGGGGACGACGTCGACGCGAGGTGCCGGGGGCTTCGATCCGCGGAGCGGCGCCACCCGGCGAGGCATGTCCACGCTAGGCCCGCGGGCCTCGCGATCCCATCACCCCAAGGTCCCGATCCGGTCTGGTACGGAGGGGTCTGGTGGGGTCGGGACCGGTTCGGTGGGGTCCCTGTCGCGCTACGCCGTGTCAGGGGACCGGCGGCGGCTCCGGTGTCGGGTCCGGATCGGGCGGGGGCGCGAAGGGGGCGCCCGTCACCTCGGTCGTCGTGACCTCGAGGTCGCCGGCGATCGAGCGGTAGTACCGCCCGGCGCTCTCCGGGTCCAGCTGGTAGGTGGCACCGCGCGAACGCGACGACGCAAAGCTGGTGGCCCGGTCGTGGAAGTCCGGCGCGCCCCGCCAGTAGGCGTCGATGGTCTGGATGGTCGTGAACAGCGCCGCGATGTAGTACGGGTCGTGGCTGTGACCGTTCGCGATGACGGCGCTGGCGCCGGCCCGCAGGAACGCCGACGCATAGTTGTCGACACGCTGCTTCGCCGTCGACAGGCTGGGCGCCTTGCGACCCGGTTCCGAGTTGCCCGAGGCGTAGCACAGGTGGAACAGCAGGACGACGGCGTTCGGGGCGGGATTCAGCGTCTCGATCCTCGGCTCGCCGTAGTACTTCAGCTCGTTGTCGCTGCGCCTGCCGTTGTGGTTGAGGTCCTTGTTGAGGCCGAAGCCGTTCTTGGTCGAGAACAGGGGGTCAAACGTGTAGGGGCTCGGCCAGCCGTTGCCGTGGCCGAGATAGACGATGATCGAGGCCCCGTTGACGGCGGCCTTGACCCGCTTCCAGGTGGCGTTGGGGCTGTAGACGCGGACCACGTTCGGCGTGTACTTGATCGCCTCGGCGTAGATCTCGTCAGCGTTGCGCCGATAGTTCGCGGTCGCCCCGTGGGTCGCCCCGACGATGATCGCGACCTTGGCACCCTCGGCCGCCGCGACGGGCATGGCCGCCTGACCCAGGAGGGCGATCCAGAGGAGCGCGGCGGCGAGGACAGCGAGCTTCCGCAACGAACAGCTCCGTTGAGCGATGGACAGCGCGCGCACCCGGGGTTGACCGAGGCGCAGATCAGTGCCGGCTCAGACTCGCCGTGGGCGAGGGCGGGGCCAATCGCGGGATGGTCTGGTCCCGGCTGGCCCTTTCGGGCTGGCGCTGTCGAGTGCGGTGGGGTCTGGTGCAGTATGCCGCGGTGCGGACGGGCACCGCACTCCCCAAGCGGTCGATTCGGGTTGCAGTGGCGTTGCATTTCGCCGTGGAGGCGCCGGGTGGTGCGCCCGCGCACCAGTCGCGGGTCAGCGAGCGGAGCGCAGCTCCCGGTTCAGGGCGGGGACGGCGTCGGCGAAGGCGAGGCGCCAGTCGCGCATGGGCTCGCCGGAGGGGAGGGGCGTCGGCTCGAGGACCGCCCACAGGGGCGGGGTACTGGCCCGCTGCCAGGTGGACGCGGGCACCTCCTCGATCGCGACGTCGATGCTCGCCGCTCGCAGGACCTCGCGTGCCCAGTCGGCCCTCGAAGCCCGGCCTGCGTTCACGAGGTGGTGGATCGTCGATGGGGCAGCCTCGTCGAACAGGGCGTTCTCCCAGATGAGCTCGACGATGGCGTCGGCGACGTCGGGTGTGTAGGTCGGCGTCCCGATCTCGTCGCCGACCACGCGAAGCGGCTCCCCGGCGGCCTTCGCCCTGAGGGCTGCGCCGGCGATCTTGGCCGGGAAGTCGTTGCCGGGCGGGCCGTGGAGCCACGCGGTCCGGACGATCGCTACCGGCGTGCCGCCCGCTTGCCCCATCGCGCGGGTGGTGAGCCCCTCGGCCTCGAGCTTGCTCTCGCCGTACGCGTTGACCGGGTGCGGCGGGTCGGCGGGCGCATACCCGAGGCCGTCCGTTCGGCCGCCGTCGAACACCTCGTTCGTGGACACGACCGCCAGGTGCACGCCGTCGCTCGCGCACGCATCCGCGATCAGGCCGGCCGCGACCGCGTTGCGGCGCATCGCCAGTCCGGGGTCCCGCGCGCAACCGTCGACGTCCGTCCAGGCGGCGGCATGGATCAGCACCTCCGGTCGGTCGCGCTCGATGAGCGCCGCGACGGAAGCCACGGTGAGGGTGTCGAGGTCGAGTTCGGGACGCGACCACGCGATCGGCCCACGCGTGCCCGTGAACGGCGCGTTCTCCAGCGCCTCGATCAGCGCGCGGCCGAGGCGGCCCTGTGCGCCGGTGACGGCGACCCGCATCGGTCAGCCGGCCTCGCTGACCGCCTGCCCGGCGGCGAGTCGGTCTCCGTACTGGCGCTGGTAGTAGGCGTCCCAGTCGCCCGAGCGAGCGGCCCGCCACCAGGCCTCGTTGGCGACGAACCAGTCGACCGTATCGGCGAGGCCTGCGGGGAATGAGGTCTGCGGCTGCCAGCCCAGCGCGGCGACCTT
>DATDJA010000015.1:0-4302 GCA_036520795.1 Candidatus Limnocylindrales bacterium | reverse complement strand
CGTCGCCCCTGCGCAGGGTGATCGCGCGCCGGTACGCCTCGAGATAGCGGGGCGCCGCCCCCGTGTCCCAGCGGAAGTCGACCGCCATGCCCCGGTCGCGGAGCGCCACCCAGCCGGCCGGGTTCGAGGTCCGCATCGCCGCCGCCCGCGCGATCGCCGCGACCAGCGCCCCGGGCGTCGCGTCCGCGAACACGAAGCCCGTTCCGTCCTGCGGCCGGTCCGTGGCGTCGATGACGGAATCGGCGAGGCCTCCGGTCCGTCGGACGACCGGCGGCGTGCCGTAGCGGAGCGCGATCATCTGGCCCTGACCACAGGGCTCGAACCGCGACGGCATCAGGAACAGATCGACGCCGGCGTAGATGCGACGGGCCATGTCGCGGTCGAAGCGCTCGATGAGGGCAACGCTGGTCGGCTGGGCGGCCGCGAGGGCCCGGAACGGATCGGCGAGGGACGCGTGGCCGCTGCCCTGGACGACGATCCGCGCGCCCGCGGCCAGCAGCTCCGGGGTCCCGTCCGCGAGGAGGTCGAACCCCTTCTGGGGGTCCATCCGGCCGATCATGCCGAGCACGACTCGGTCGTCGTCGGGATCGAACCCGAGCCTGGTCAGCAGGTCGCGCCGGCAGGTCGCCTTCCCTCCGGGCGCCTCACGGGAGTAAGGCGCGGCAAGCGCCGGGTCGGTGGCCGGGTCCCAGACGTCGGGATCGATGCCGTTGAGGATCCCGATGAACCGGTTGCCCTTCGCGCGCAGCGCGCCGTCGAGGCCCATCCCGAACGCCGGCGTCAGCGCCTCGCGCGCGAACCCGGGCGAGACGGTGTTCGCGATCTCGGATCGCTCGATCGCCGTCAACAGGAGGTCGATGCCGTCCGGGTTCGCACCGGCGAGTGGCTCGCCCACGCGCAGGCCGAGCTCGCCGATCCGGTCGTTCGCCGTCCAGCCGTGGTAGGCGAGGTTGTGGAGCGTCGCGACGACGGCGGTCCCGGCGAAGAACGCGTCCCGGGCCGCGTCCGCGCGGGCTCGCTCGAGCAGCGCCGGGCCTGTGTGCCAGTCGTGGACGTTGACGATGTCCATGGGTCGTGCGTCGCGTCGCAACGCGGCCAGCGCCGCGCGGCAGAACACGGCGAACCGCCACGGGTCGTCGGGGTGGTCGTAGAACGCGTCGCGGTCGAACGCCGCGGGGACGTCGACCAGGCGCAGGCGGTAGCCATCGGCCGCCACGTTCACGATCGAGACGGCGATGGGCGCCCCGCGACGGGCGCGATCCGGATCAGGGATCGTCAGGGTGGGCTCGGTCAGCGCCCCGTCCGGCACCGGCACGGACCGGTAGCGCGGCAGGAAGACGTCGACCGGGGCCGCCAGCTCGGTCCCCGCCTCAGGCAGCCGGCCCAGCGCCCGGGCCAGCGCGTCCACGACGTCGGCGAGGCCGCCGGTCTTCGCCCACGGCTCGCACTCCGCGGCGAGCATCGCCACCCGCATCGTCATCGACCGATCCTACTCGCCGCCCGGAGCCGCCGCCGGACCTCCTAAACCGGTTCACTCTGGGCGGGAACGCCCGGCTATGATGGCCGCCAATGGAGCCTTTGGTGCACGTGCCGGTCGCGCCCGGCGCCTCCTTCCACCTGCCGCCCAAGCTGGAAGGCCTCCGCACCCTCGCCTACAACATGTGGTGGAGCTGGCACCCGCGGGCCCGGATCATGTTCTCGCGCATCGACTCCGGTGGGTGGGCCCGCTACCGCAACCCCATTCCGGTGCTGTCGGGTCCGGTCGACTGGTCGCTGCTGCTCGACAACACCGACTTCATGGCCGACTACCACGACATCCTCGCCGAGTTCGAGGCGTACATGGCAAACGGCGCGGACCACTGGTTCCAGCGCCGGCACGCCAAGGAGCTCGAGGGGCCCATCGCCTACTTCTGCGCGGAATACGGCCTCCACGAGTCACTCGGGATCTACTCGGGCGGCCTCGGCGTCCTCGCGGGCGACCACATGAAGACGGCCTCCGACATGGCGCTGCCGCTGATCGGTGTGGGGCTGCTGTACCGCAAGGGCTACTTCCGCCAGACGATCGACGCCGACGGGCACCAGGAGCACGCGTACCCCGACTACGAGCCCGCCCGCCTGCCCATCCGCCGGGCCCTCGACCCGCTCGGCGAGCCGCTCATGGTCAGCGTCCCGCTGCCCGGTCGCGAGCTGTTCGCCGCGGTGTGGGTCGTCCAGGTGGGCCGGGTGCCGGTCCTGCTGCTCGACACCGACGTGCCCGACAACGACGACTCGGACCGGCCGATCACCCACATCCTGTACGTCCGCGGGCGCGAGATGCGCCTGCACCAGGAGCTGGTGCTGGGCGTAGGCGGCGTGCGGGCGCTGCGCCAGCTCGACCTCGACCCGGCGGTCTGGCACCTCAACGAGGGCCACTCCGCGTTCCTGCTCGCCGAGCGCGCCCGCGAGCTGGTCGCGTCGGGCAAGTCGCTCGACGACGCGTTCTCGATGGTCCGCCGCAACAGCGTGTTCACGATCCACACGCCGGTCTCGGCCGGCAACGAGCGCTTCGACGCGGACCTCGTGCGCCGCGTCGCCGGCCCGCTGCTCGACGGTGACGGGCGCCCCAGCACCGGCGGCGTGCCGGTCGAGCGCCTGCTCACGATGGGCCTGGGCGTCGAGAACGACCCGTCGCAGTTCGACATGACGGCCCTGTGCCTGCGCACGACGCACGGCGCCAACGCGGTCTCGCTCCTCCACGGCCACACCGCGAACAGCACCTGGCAGGGCATCAGCCCGCACGAGATCCTCGGGCTCACCAACGGCGTCCACACGCCGACCTGGCTCGGTCAGCCGATGCGCGACGCCATCGAGCGGTTCACCAACGCCGACATGGACGCGATGGACGACCAGCCCGCGTCAAAGCGGTTCTGGGAGCGTATCGCCAAGGTGCCGCCGGACGAGATGTGGGAGGCCCACCAGCGCCAGAAGCTGGAGCTCGCGATCTTCGCCCGCGGCCGCCTGCGCAACCAGTTCGCCCGCCATGGCGAGGCGCCCGCGACGCTCGAGGAGCTGGAGAGCGTCCTCGACCCCTCGATCCTCACCATCGGCTTCGCCCGCCGGTTCGCGACCTACAAGCGGGCGGCGCTGCTGTTCAGCGACCTCGACCGGCTGGCGCGCCTCCTGTGGGACGAAAAGCGCCCGATGCAGGTCATTTTCGCGGGCAAGGCCCACCCGGCGGATCGCCCTGGCCAGGGCGTGATCCAGGACATCTTCGGCCGGTCGCGCAGCCCCAAGCTCCGCGGTCGCGTATTCATCGTCGAGGACTACGACATCCGGATCGCCCGCTTCCTGGTCCAGGGCGTCGACGTCTGGCTCAACAACCCGCGCCGGCCGCTCGAGGCCTCGGGGACGTCGGGCATGAAGGCCGCGGCCAACGGCGTCGTCAACGTCAGCGTGCTCGACGGCTGGTGGGACGAGGGCTGGACCGGCGACAACGGCTGGGCGATCGGCGGCCGCGAGACCGACGACGACGAGGGGGCCCAGGACTGGGCCGACGCGCAGGACCTGTACCGGATCCTCGAGCAGGAGATGATCCCGGCCTACTACGAGCGCGATGCGAACGGCATCCCCGCCACATGGCTGCAGCTGATGCGCAACTCGATCGCCAGCACGATCTGGCGCTTCTCCACGACCCGCATGCTCCACGAGTACGTCGAGCGCCTGTACCTGCCCGCCGCGGCCGCCGGGGACGGCGCACCGGCGGCGACTCGCGCAGGCGCATCTCGCCCCGTCGCCGCGTCGACGCGCTGAGAGGACCCCGCGTTGGCACCCAGGATCTCGCTGGCCCTGGCCATCCACAACCACCAGCCGGTCGGGAACTTCGGGTGGGTGTTCGGCGAGGTCTATGAGCAGGCGTACCTGCCGATGGTCGAGGCGCTCGAGCGTCACCCGGGCGTCCGCCTCTCGCTCCACTACACGGGTCCGCTGCTCGAGTGGCTCGCGGCCGAGCGGCCGACGTTCCTCGACCGCCTGCGGGCGCTCATCGATCGCGACCAGGTCGAGCTCCTGGGGGGCGGCCTCTACGAGCCGATCCTCGCGTCATTGCCCGCACACGACCGGCTCGACCAGCTGACGCGCATGGCCGCGGTGATCGAGGGGATCGCCGGCCGCCGGCCGCTCGGAGCGTGGCTGGCCGAGCGGGTCTGGGAGCCGGACCTGCCGACGTCGCTCGAGGCGGCCGGCTATCGCTGGACGATCCTCGACGACCAGCACTTCCGCGCGGCGTCGATCCCGGAAGAGAACCTCTGGGGGGCGTACACGACC
>DATDJA010000014.1:0-2933 GCA_036520795.1 Candidatus Limnocylindrales bacterium | reverse complement strand
GAGCAGCACGAGCGTCCCCGGGCCGGCATGCTCGACGATGCGGATGATCGAGCGCAGGTGCCCCGAGAAGGTCGACAGCGACTGGGCGATCGACTGCTCATCGCCGATGTCCGCGAACACGTCCCGCAGCACCGGCAGCCGCGAACCGGCCGCGGCGGGGATGTGGAGGCCGGCCTGGTGCATCAGGCACAGGAGGCCGAGCGTGCGCAGGGCGACGGTCTTGCCGCCGGTGTTCGGTCCCGTGATCACCAGCGCGGTGTAGCCGTCGCCGAGCCGCAGGTCGATGGGCACGACGCGGCCGGTGAGCCCCGGGTGGCGCGCCGACAGCAGGACGACCTCCGCCCGGTCCGCGAGGTCGGGGCGGATGCCGTCGAGCTCGGCCGCCAGCTGCGCCTTGGCGGCCCAGAAGTCGAACTGCGCGAGCGCCTCGAGCGTCTCGTGCAGCAGGGTCCCGTTGGCGCCGACGAGGCTCGACAGCTCGTCGAGGATCCGCCCCTCCTCCTCGTCGACCGCGGCCTGCGCCTCGCGCCAGGCGTTGCCCAGCTCCACGACCACCAGGGGCTCGACGAACAGCGTCTGGCCGCTCCCCGACGCGTCATGGACGATGCCCTTGACCCGGCTCCGGGCATCCGCCCGGACCGGGACGACGTAGCGCCCGTTGCGCAGCGTGACGATCGGCTCCTGCAGCGCGCCGCCGAGCTCCGAGCCCACGAGGGAGTCCAGCCGGCGGCGCAGCCGGTCGTACGTGACACGGACGGCGGCCCGCAGCGGTCCGAGGCGCGGCGAGGCGGTGTCGAGGAGCTCGCCGGCGGGGTCGAAGCTGCGCGCCAGCGTGCCCCGCAGGGCCGGCAGCGGGTGCAGCCGGCGCCCGAGGTCGCGCAGCAGCGCGCGACGCTCGTCGGCCAGCGAGGTCGCGAGGCGGGCCGCGGCGTCGAGGGTCTCGGTGATTTCGAGGAATTGGGCGGCGTCCAGGCGTCCGCCACGCGCCGCCCGTCCGACCCAGGGCTCGATGTCGTGCGCCGCGCCGATCCCCACGCCGGGGCGCTCCTGGAGCAGCGCGCGGGTCTGGTCGGTCTCGTCCAGGGCCCGCGCGACGATGACGGCGTCGTCCGACGGCTCCAGCGCCTCCGCGACGCGGCGCGACGGGTCGAATGACGTCTTCTCGGCCAGCCGCGCGCGGACGGCCGGGAACTCGAGCAGGGCGATCGATCGGGCATCCATGGTCGTGCTCAGGACGCGGGTCGGGCGGGCGGCCGCCGGCTGAGCGCCGGGCTGTCGAGCGCGACGAACCGCCACGGGACGGTGACCCACGGCTCCCCGGCGTAGGTGATCCCGATGCGGGGGGTCGCCGCGATCGCCGGCGGCGCCTCGTCGTCCGGACGCGGGGCGAGTCGCAGCGGCGACGACGTGTCGCACAGGTCGAGGCCGGTGCACGAGCGGTCGATGTCGAACGCCGCGGCGACGAGGCCCGGGCCGGCAGCCAGCCGGGCGTCGAGCGCGCGCACGGAGGTGTCGCGGAGCGCCTCGCGAGCCGCGCGCATGGCGCCCGCGCCTTCAAGCGGCTCGACCGCGCGGATCAGCACGGCCGCGGGTCGGCCGTCGGGCTCGGTGACGACGTTGAGGCAGTTGTGCATGCCGTAGACAAGATAGACGTAGGCCACCCCGGGCGGGCCGAACATGACCCGGTTCCGGGCGGTCGGCCCCATGCGGGCATGCGACGCTCGGTCGGCCTCGCCGATGTACGCCTCGACCTCGACGATCCGCCCGACCCGCGGCGTGTCGCCGTCACGGACCAGGCGGGCGCCGATCAGGGCACGCGCCGCAGCGAGCGTGTCGGATGCGAGCACCTCGCGGGGAAAGGCGCGGCCCGAACCTCCCGGCGTCGGGACCGCGCCGCCGATACCGGGCGGAGGGCGGCCGCCCTCCGCTCCGGCGGCCATCAGTCGGCGAAGACGACCTTCGCCTGGGCCGGGATCAGGAAGCCGAAGATCGTGATCAGCACGGGGATCGCCGTGGTCTGGATGAACTGCCCGATGGTGGATCCGTCGACCGCAGTCCAGAACGTCCGCAGGATCTCGAACTCGTTGTCGTCGGGCGGGATGCTCGTGTACAGGAAGTACTGATCCAGGATGAACGTGACGAACATCAGCAGCAGGAACCCCTGCACGATGCCCAGGACGCCGCCCAGGAGCTCGTCGATCACCGGGTACTTCGCGAACAGGGGAAGCCTGGTGTAGGTGCCCTGGACGACCAGCGCGAACGCGACGGACGCGGCGATGAAGATCACCAGGTACCCGATCATGATCGAGTATTCCTTGGGGTACTGCGTCCAGTTGACGGCCAGGAAGTTGCCCAGCCAGATGTCGTTCAGCTGGAGCGCGAGGAAGAACGAGAACGTGATCGTCGCGATCCCGATCAGGCGTCGGATCGTGCCCTGGATGAAGCCGAGGATGAAGAAGCCGAACAGGTAGATGACGATGACGATGTCGAACATGTTGATCTGGCGAAGGGTGTCGGCGATGTTCACGCAAACCCTCGTGACGGTGGGCTGGCCGTGTTGGACCCGAACTCCGCCGAAGGGTAGCAGCGTGCGATCGGCCGCCGCAACGGGTTCGGACGCCTTATCCGTGCGCAACCGGTGCGCCCACGCGCCCCGGTTGCTTGATCAGGCGCGGAGGCGTCCGCCCACCGCAGGCAGGCCCGCAACGATGGCGGCGACCGCCGCTTCGATCTCGGCCTCGGTCAGCGTCCGATCGGGCGCCCCGAAGCGCAGCCGGTAGGCCAGGCTCTTCTCGGCGGCGCCGAGGGGCACGCCGCGATAGATGTCGAACAGCCGGACGTCGCGTAGCAGCTCGCCACCGCGGGCCGTGATCGCCGCCTGCACCGCGGCTGCGGCCGTCGTCTCGGGCACCACGATCGCGAGATCACGGTCG
>DATDJA010000013.1:0-4884 GCA_036520795.1 Candidatus Limnocylindrales bacterium | reverse complement strand
CGTCCACGACCGGTTCTGCGTCGAGCTGATGGTCTCGGCCGTGCAGGACCTCTACGACGTGGGGGCGTCCGCCGTGCGTCCGCGCGAGCTGACGCCGGCCGCCGCCGGTCGTCCGTCGGCCGCCGCGAGCTGATCCGCGTCATCCGCGTCCTTCGCGCCTGACGCCTCCTTGCGCGCGTCCCACCACAGGCGGATCGCGGGCAGCAGCAGCACCACGGACTGCTCGTAGAAGATCGGCGTTGCGAGCGCGGCCCCCGCGGCGACCGACCACGGGCGGCGGTACAGCAGCAGGACCGCGGCGATCGGCAGCCGGATGAACAACGGGGCGATGCCCACGTACGGATCCCGGATCTGGAGCTTCGTGACCCACTCGGGCCACAGGTACAGCCAGGGCAGTGAGATCGCGAGCAGGACGACGATCGTGATCACGAACTCGATCCACTGGCGACGGCTCGCCTTGACCAGGACGAGCACCGGCGCGAACTTCGCGAGGCCGAACAGCGCCAGCGCCACCCCGGAGTACCGCCGCCCGGTCAACGTCGCGTACATCGCCGCAGCCATCAGGCAGTTCACGTTCCCGGCCACGAACTCGTAGTGGACCCCGGGGATCCAGCCGAGCAGGCCTACCGCGATCCACGAACCGGTCACGTAGCGCAGGGCCCCGATTTGTAGCCCGACGAGGGCCACGCTGAACAGGTCGTACTGCAGGAGCGACAGCGGCGCGAGCACGACCGCCAGCGGCGGCGGGTACAGGAAGGCGAGGTACCAGCTCGTGGTGCCGTCGTAGACCGGCTTGCCCTCGATGATGTGCCGTCCGGCCAGCCAGTACGCGCTGGTGTCGTGGGGCGGCCACATCCCGAGCCCGTAGCCCCACAGGATCGAGCCGATGCCGAAGATCGCGCCCCCGACCGAGAGGCCGATGAGCAGCGGCCGGTACCAGCGCCTGAGGCCGGGCCGCTGCAGCGTCCGCGTCAACGACGCGAGCTGCGCTTCCCCGATCGATCGTGCGTTGGCCACGAGGTCTCCCGTGCAATCCACGGCTGCCCGTGTCCCGCGGATCATCGGAGGATACGTCGCCGTTTTCGACCGTACGATCGGGTGACCACGGCGCCGGAGTCGGTCCCGTAGCATCCGGGCATCGTGTCGTCGTCATCGTCCGTCGCCCTCGAGGCGCCCATGTCCGATGCACCGCGCAGCCGCTGGCCGTTCGTGCTGGCGATGGCCGGCGTCGCCGCGTGGGTCACGTTCGTCGCCCTGATCGCGCGGATGTACGCGCAGTCGCCGCCCGGCGCCGGGTTCGACCTCGAGCTGCTGTTGACCGGCGGCCGGCGCGTGGCAGCGGGGCTGTCGCCATACGAGACCTCGATGCTGGCCGGCGAGTCCGTGGGCATCACCACGCTGTTCTACTCGTACCCGCCGCTCGTCGCCCAGGCGTTCGCGCCATTCGCGGCGGTCCCCTCGGTGGTGATGCTCGCCACGTTGCTGATCGTGTCGCCGCTTGCGGCCGCCGCCGTCTCGGCGTCGATCGCCCGGCTGTCGTCGATCCGCCTCTCCGAGCGGCAGGCGTTCCTGGCCGTGCTCGCCACCCTGCCGTTCTGGTTCCCGTTCACGCTCGCGGCGCTGTTCGGCAACCTCGACCTGCTGTTCGTGGCGTTCTACGGGATCCTGCTGCTGGCCGTCCTCCCCGCGGCGCCGTCACGCGGGGCGCTGATCGGGGCGGGGGTGGCGGTCGCGGTCGCGACGCTGACCAAGCTGCATCCGGCCGTCCTCGGCGTGTGGCTGCTGGCGCGTGGCGTGCGCGAGTGGCGGCGGGGCGATGCGCGGGTCACGCTCGTGGGAGCGGCACTGCCGCGGAGCTGGGCGATCGCCGCCGTGGCGGCGCTCGTGGGCGTCCTGGCCATCGCCGTGAGCCTGCTCGTCGGCGGAGTCGGGCCGTGGGCCGACTACGTGACGGTGCTGCGGGCGAGCACGGTCGTCGACCTCCTCGATCCCCGCAACCTCGGCCCGGCCGTGCAGATCGCGCTCGCGCTCGGCCTCGATCAGAGCGCCATCGCGCCGATGCAGTCCGTGGTCGTCGTCCTGGCGCTGGTCGTCGCCGTGGCCGCCGCCCTGGCCGTCGACGACCCGCTCGAGAGCGTGCTGTGGGCCGCGTCCGCGTCGCTCGTCGTGCTGCCGGTGACCTGGTTCCACCACTTCGCGGTGCTGGTGCCGTTCGGGGTCGCGGCGCTCGCTCGTGGGTGGGACGGCCGTCCCGAGGCGCGTCGCCAGATGCTGGCGCTGACGATCTTCGCCTTCCTCGTCGCTGGCGTCCTGTTCGCCCGCACGATGGCGTGGCTCCTGGTCCTGATCGCGTTCGTGCTCGTCCGCCTCAGCCGACCCGCGTCGCCGGCTCCCGATCAGGCGGTGGCATCGACGGTGGCGCCGGCGGCCTGAGGCTTGGCGGCCGTTGCCTGCGCCCGCACGGCGGCCGACCCGCTGACGGCCACGCAGCCCAGCAGCATCGAGAACGAGTCCATCCACACGACCGGCAGCGCGAGCATCGCCGCAAGCGGCACCGTCCAGCGCCGTTCCGTCCTCGCCCCCCACACGACGATGACCGCGGCGATCGCGAGCCGGACGAGCAGGGTGCTCGACTGCGTCCCGCCGTCGTGGCGCAGCAGCGCGAGCCAGTCGCGCCAGGCGTCGGGCGAGATCACGAACGAGACGGCGGCGATGACGGCGGTGGTCCCGAGCGCGATTGCGAGCGCCCGCCACTCGCGCCGGGCCGCGAACCACAGCAGGCCCACGCCGGGCGTGACCTTGGTGAGCAGCACGAACGCCCACGTCCCCGCCCAGCGGAAGCCGAGCACGATCGCCGCCGCGAGGAGGAGGTGGATGTTGCCGATCAGGATCTCCTGGCTCACCGGGAGGGCGAGCACCAGCAGCGAGGCCGGCCACGGACGTGCCAGCCACCAGGCGACGAGGGCGAGGAACACGGTCCAGGCGACGGTGAACACCTCGCGCGGCAGCCGCCCGATGAGCGCGAACACCTGCGCGAACGCCGGCGAGTAGAGGTACGCGTTGGCCCCGCCGACGGTCGCGCCGGCGTACGGGTCGGACACGTTCACGCCCCAGTACACGAGCCCATCCGCGGCCGGGTTGCGCCAGGTCGGGTCGCCGACCACGACGTACATGTACGCGGCGGCGATGACGCCGGCGATCGCGAGCCCGTGGCGGACGGCGCGGCGCTGGCTCTCGGAGAGGCGGTCGTACATCGGGGCGCATCGTACGACCTGTGGTGCGGCCGGTCACCGGGGCAGGCTGCACAGGGCCGCCCGTACCTTCGGGTGATGCCAGCACGCACCACCCGCCGTAGGATCGGCGAGTGCACCAGCCCGGGTCGTCGGTCATGTTGAACCGGCTCGCGCGCGACGGCTACGTGCTGCTCGCGGTCGCCTTCCTGCTGCTCCGGCTGCTCCAGGTCCCGCCGTGGGACCAGAGCGTGGATGCCTATGCCTACTGGTCGACGGCGCACGGGCCGATGTACGACGGTCAGACAGCCGGCGCGATGGGCGCGTACCTCTACTCCCCGGCGTTCGCACAGCTGATCCGCCCCCTCACGATCCTGCCGTGGCCCGTGTTCGTGACGATCTGGACGGGCTTCAACCTCGCCATCGTGTGGTGGTTGCTCGGTCGCTGGTCGCTGCCGGCGATGCTGTTCATCCCGATCCCGTTCGAGATCGTGTCGGGCAACGTGCACCTCATGTACGCGGCGGCGATCGTGCTCGGCTTCCGGGCCTCGTTCACGTGGGCGCTGCCGATCCTGACCAAGGTGACGCCCGGGATCGGCATCGCCTGGTTCGCCGTGCGCCGGGAGTGGCGCCAGCTCGGCCTGGCCGTCGCCGTGACCGGCGTGATCGTGGGCGTCTCGTACGCGCTCGACCCCGCCCTGTGGCGGCAATGGATCGACGTCATCGCCGCGAGCTCGAGCACGCCCACGACCGTCGGCTGGTATCTCCCGGTGGCCCTGGTCATCCGGCTGCCGATCGCGATCGCCGTGGCGGCCGTCGCCGGGCTCACCGGTCGCGCGTGGCTACTGCCGGTCGCCGTCACCCTCGCGCTGCCCGTGCTGTGGCTGAACTCCCTCGCGATCCTCGCCGCCTGCGTCACGCTGTCGAAGGTGCGGGTGGGGCAGGACGCCGAGGCTCGAGCGTTCGGGCTCGGGGCGCTCGAGGTCGCGCGCACGTGACCGGGTTCATCGCCACGTTCCGGCGGTTCTGGGCCAGGGTCGGCCGGGCGCTCGGGCATCCCGCGGTGATGCCCGGGATCGCGATCGCCGGCGGCGTGTTCGTGTACACCGTGGTCTCGTACGCGATGGCCGGCGATCGGCTGATCGGCTACGACGCCCACGCCTACTACCAGGCCGCCGCCCTCGACGATCCCTACCGCGCGACGATCAACGGCGGCTTCGACGCTGTCGGTGGCCTGTACGAGTACAAGTACCCGCCGCCGCTCGCGCAGGTCCTGCACCCGATCCGCGTGCTCGGGATCTCGTGGCCGGCGTTCCTGGGCGCGTGGACGATCCTGCTGCTCGTGTCGCTGGCCTGGATGGGCCGCCGCTGGACGCTGCTGTTGTTCCTGTTTCCGCCCGTGCTGGGCGAGCTGTGGCTGGGCAACCTCAACATCCTGATCGGCCTCGCCGTCGTCGTCGGCATGCGCTATCCGGCGGCCTGGTCGTTCATCATCCTGACCAAGATCACGCCCGGTATCGGACTCATCTGGTTCGCCGTGCGCCGCGAGTGGCGGTCCCTCGCGATCGCGCTCGTCGCCACCGTCGCCATCGTCGGCGTGAGCTTTGCGCTCGCGCCGTGGCTGTGGTCCGACTTCATCGAGGCCTCCAGGACG
>DATDJA010000012.1:0-4997 GCA_036520795.1 Candidatus Limnocylindrales bacterium | reverse complement strand
GTGATGCCGACCACCGAGACGACGGGCGTCGCACGCTTCCTCGCCAGCAAGGGCGAGGGCTTCCACCACGTGTGCTTCGAGGTCGACAACCTCGCCGAGACGCTGCTGCGGCTCGAGTTCGACGGCCTGGAGCTGATTGACACCTCGCCCCGGAAGGGCGCCGAGGGACCGGTCGCGTTCCTGCACCCGCGCTCGTGCCACGGGGTGCTCGTCGAGCTGATCGAGGCGCCGGGCGGGCCGGCCTGGACCAGCCTCGGTTACCGGACGGCCTGAGAGAGGCCGGGCGCGTCAGGTGCGCGTCGCTGTGAGCAGGAACATCGGAAAGGCGCCGCGCTCATTCTCGTAGACATGCGCTGTCGAGAACCCGACATCGCTGAAGCCGGCCTCCTCCGCAAGCCCGCGCAGGCGCTCGCGGTCGAACCCAAGGTGGCGAACACCCTCGGCCTCCGGGTCGTGGAAACTCCCGTCCTCGGCGTCGAGGTCCGATAGCGCGAGCCGGCCGCCGGGCCGCAGCAGGGCCCCGATGGCTCGCAGCGCCGCCTCCGTGTCCTCGATGTGGTGGAGCACGAGTTGCGAGATCGCGAGGTCGAACGGCGGGGTCAAGGGCGGATCGTTCACGAGGTCGAAGGCGACGGCAGAGGTGCCCGGCCGCTCGAGGACCGCGAGCTTCTCGCGTGCCACGTCGAGCATCCCCGACGACGGCTCGGCGAGGACGAGCTCGCCGACGTTTGCCGCGAGGGCCAGCCCGAGCAGGCCGGTCCCTGCCCCGACCTCGATCGTTCGCGTGGCCGGCGTGAGCACGACGGCCGACCGGATCGTGCTCGCGACCGCTTCGGCGACCCGCCGCCGGTCGTCGGTGTCCCAGTCGCGCGCCCGCTCGTCGAAGGTGGCCACGTCGGCGTCAGAACGCCCAGGCGAAGACGACGTCGCGGGCGTCGACCGACCGGCGCGCGAACCCCACGATGCGGCCGGTCAGGTCGCGGATCCAGGGCTTCTCCTCGCGCGGCAGCAGCCCGAGCTCCTCTTCGAGCAGGCCGATCCAGCGGCCCGCGAGCGCCCCCAGCTGCTCGTCGGGGACGCCGGCGACCGCCACGACCCAGGCCCGGTCCACCCGCTCGACGATCCGCTCCACGTCGACGGGGCCATCCTCCAGCTCGGATCGGGCGTCGAGGAAGTCGGCCGGCTCCGCGCCCTCGGTCACCGTGCGCACCGCCTCACTGAACAGGTCGAGCCACGTCGGGTCGAGGCCGCCACCGAGCGGCAGGTGGGCGACGAAGCGGTCGGGGTCGTCGAACGCGACCACGTCGTCGATCGAGAGCGCCAGGACGATCTCACGCGAGTCGCCCGCGACGAGGTCCATGAGGCTGCCCATCGCCACAGTCTACGGCGCGGTCAATGCACGCCGGCCTCAGCCCTCGGGCCGGGCCAGCTCCTCGGCGAAGAAGATCATGTCGAGGTCGCCCGGCGAGCGGCCCGCTCCGGTCAGGATCGTGGCCGCCTCCGATCGGTGCTGGGTGCCGTGGTTCACGACGTGGGCGAGCATCTGCCAGAAGGGGACGCCGTCGCCGAGTTCCGAGAGCCACTCGTCGGTGAGCGTCGGCAGCCACGCCTCGATCGCGTCCCACTCGCGCGCCCACGCCGCCGCCAGCGCGTCCGGGGAGGGGAGCGGGTCACGTTCGGGCGACGGCAGCTGCCGTTCGTCGTGTCCGGCGAGCCCGAGCCGCCATCGCTGGTGCGCGCCGAGCTGGTGGACGAGGATCGCGCCCAGGCCGCGGTCCCCGACGACGCCCGTGGCGCCCCACACGCTCTGGGGCAGACCGTCGATCACCCCGAGCACGCGGCGCGTCGCCCAGCGGTCGTATTCGAACAGGTAGCGGATGTCGGCCAGGTCCACGGTCGCGCTCGCGTCAGCCGCGGTAGCCGGCGGCACGCAGCAGGGCCGGCAGCTCGGTCGGCGAGTCGGCGACCCGGAAGCCCGCCGCTTCCAGCGCCTCGACCTTGGACGCGGCCGTGCCGCGGCCGCCGGACACGATCGCGCCGGCGTGGCCCATCCGCTTGCCCTCGGGAGCCGTCCGGCCCGCGATGAATGCGACCTTGGGCATGTCGCGCAGATTCTCGCCCGCCCACGCCGCCGCCTCTTCCTCGGCGGCTCCGCCGATCTCGCCGATCAGCACGAGGGCATCGGTCTCCGGGTCATCCGCGAACAGCCGGAGGATGTCCAGGAACGGCGTGCCGATCACCGGATCGCCCCCGATCCCGACGCAGGTCGACTGGCCGAGGCCGGCGTCCGTCATCGCCTGGACCGCCTCGTAGGTGAGGGTGCCCGAGCGTGAGACCACGCCGACCCGCCCCTCGCGGTGGATCGAGCCCGGGATGATGCCCACCTTCGCCCGCCCAGGAGACGTGGCCCCCGGGCAGTTGGGCCCGATCAGGCGGGCGCCAGCCAGGCGGACCTCCTCAACCACTGGAATCATGTCCAGCGCGGGGATCCCCTCGGTGATGCAGAAGATGGTGCCGATCTCCGCGGCGACCGACTCGAGCACCGCGTCCGGGGCGCCCCCGGCGGGTACGAAGATGCACGAGGTGTTGGCGCCCGTCGCGGCGACCGCCTCGGCGACCGTGTTGAACACGGGTACCTTGCCGTCGATCGCGGTCTGCCCGCCCTTGCCCGGCGTGACGCCCGCGACCAGCGGCGTGCCGTACTCGAGCATGGCGCGGCTGTGGAACTCACCCTCACGCCCGGTGATGCCCTGGACGACGAGCCGGGTGTCGCGGCCGATCAGGATGCTCACGCCGCCGCCCCCTTCGCCGCCGCGACGGCCTTCGCGGCTGCCTCGTCGAGGCTGCCGGCGGTCACGAAGCTCGCGGCCTCGAGCAGCTCGGCGGCCTCCGCCGCGTTGGTGCCCACGATCCGGACCACCATCGGCACCGCGCGCTCCTGCTGGGCGCGGGCCTCGATCAGGCCCCGGGCGACCTCGTCGCCGCGGGTGATGCCGCCGAAGATGTTCACGAGGATCGCCTTGACGTTGGGATCGTCGAGGATCAGCCGCATCGCCGCCGCGACACGGTCGGACTTCGCGCCGCCGCCGATGTCGAGGAAGTTCGCCGGCTCGCCGCCGGCCCGCTTCACCAGGTCCATCGTCGTCATCGCAAGACCGGCGCCGTTGACCATGCAGCCGATGTCGCCGGCGAGCTTGATGAACGTCAGGTCGTAGCGCCGCGCCTCGACGTCCGTCGGGTCCTCGGCGTCGAGGTCGCGCAGCGCCTCCAGCTGCGGATGGCGGGCGAGGGCGGAGTCGTCGAGCGTGATCTTGGCGTCGAGGCAGACGAGGCGCTCGACCTCGGACCCGTCGGCGTTGTGCTCGCGGATCACCGCCAGCGGGTTGATCTCGACGAGGTCCGCGTCGTACGCGAGCATCGTCCGCAGGAGGCCCTTCGCGATCGCCGCGCCGGCCTTCCAGTGGGGCCCGAACCCGATCTTGAACGCCAGCTCCCGCGCGGCGTAGTCGGGCAGGCCGAGCAGCGGGTCGGCATGCTCGTAGACGATCGCCTCGGGGTTGTCGACCGCCACCTGCTCGATCTCGACGCCGCCCTCCGCGGAGCCGATGAACATCAGTCGCCGGGTGGCCCGGTCGAGGACGACTGAGAGGTAGTACTCCTTGACGATCTCGGCCGCGGGACCGACGAGCACCCGCCGGACGGGCAGCCCCTTGATCTCGAGCGCGAGGATCTGGGCCGCGACGTCCTCGGCCTCGTCCGCCGTGCCAGCGAGCTTGACGCCGCCCGCCTTGCCCCGGCCGCCGACGAGCACTTGCGCTTTGATCACGACCTTGCCGGTCGCGTTGCCGGGGTCGGCGAGGAATCGGACGGCGGCGGCGCGCGCCTGGGTCGGCGTGCGGGCGACCTCGAAGGCCGGGACGGGGAGCCCCTCGGCGACGAGCAGCGACTTGGCGTCGGCTTCGTGGATCTTCACGCGACGGCGGACCTCGTGGGACGGGGACTCGGGCGGCTTCCGATCATAGCCTTCGGGCCGCCGGGCGGGACGTTGGCGGGCGATAACGGAACGATGGCACGGGGTCGCCTCGCCATACTCGATGAGCGCTGCCATATCGGCCGCGCCGCCGCCGAGGGCCGTGATGCAGCTGGAACTCGTGGAGCGGGCGCGACGGGGCGATCATGACGCCTTCGCCGTGCTGGCCCGCGCCGCGGTCTTCCGGCTCGACGCCGCCGCAAGGCTCATCCTCCGTGACCCCGACCAGGCCAAGGACGCCGTCCAGGAGACGCTCGTCAGGGCCTGGCGCGACCTGCCCACGTTGCGCGATGCCGATCGCTTCGAGGCGTGGCTCCACCGTCTGCTCGTCCGCGCCTGCATCGATGAGGCGCGGCGGCTCCGGCGCCATCGCTTCGATATCGAGCTCGTCGCCATCGACATGCCGGTCCTCGAGGACCCGCTGTCGCTCATGGCCGACCGTGACCAGCTGGAGCGCGGTTTCAGCCGCCTCGAGCCGGAGGCACGCGCCCTCATCGTCCTTCACTACTACCTCGACCTGCCCTTGCCGGAGGTTGCCGGCGCGCTGGGGATCCCGCTGGGGACGGCGAAATCGCGTCTCCATCGGTCGCTCCAGTTCCTGCGGGCGGCGCTCGACGCCGACACCCGGCCACGGCCGGAGCTGCCACAGGGTGGTCTCGCATGAGCACGCGCGACGGCTTCGACGGGTTCCTGTCGGACTGGCTCGACGACAAGGCCGGGCGCGGGGCGCCTGACTACGTCGACGAGATCCTCGTCCTCACGACACGGACCCGCCAGCGCCCGGCATGGTCGAGCCTCGAAAGGTGGCTCCCCGTGCAGACAACGCTGCGCTTCGCGCCCGTGCCCAGGCTGGGCTGGGTGCTCCTCATCTCGCTGGCGATCGCGGCCGCGGTCGGGATCGCGATCCTCGCGGTCGGCTCACGGTCGCCCCACGTTCCGCCGCCCTTCGGGCCGGCCCGCAACGGCG
>DATDJA010000011.1:0-2262 GCA_036520795.1 Candidatus Limnocylindrales bacterium | reverse complement strand
ACCGCGAGGAGCAGGTCGGCATCGAGGCCGGCAAAGCCGCCGTCGGGCTCGTCAACCACCTGGTTGCGCCGACCGACCCGGCCACCGCCTTCGACCTCATGGCCGAGCTGGAGAAGCTCATCCGGCTGGCCGAGCGCCTCGCGTTCGGGCCGTCCACCCAGGCGCTGCTCGACGAGGCCGCCGGCCGCGACATCCCGTTCATCCGGCTCGACCGGTTCAGCCTGGTCCAGCTCGGCCAGGGCGTCCACCAGCAGCGCATCCGGGCGACGATGACGTCACGCACCGGCGGCATCGCGGTGGACATCGCGTCCGACAAGAAGCTCACGAACCGGCTCCTGGACTCGGCTGGACTGCCGGTTCCCCGTTCCGAGGTCGTGGAGCAGGAGGACGAGGCGGTCGCGGCCGCGAAGCGGATCGGCTACCCGTGCGTACTCAAGCCGCTCGACGGCAACCACGGCCGTGGTGTCGCCCTCAACCTCCGGTCCGAGGACGACGTGCGAGCCGCGTTCAAGGTCGCGCTGCGGGAGAGCCGGTCCGGCGATGTGGTCGTCGAGTCCTACATCACCGGCAACGACTACCGCTGCCTCGTCATCGGCGGCAAGCTCGCCGCGGTCGCCGAGCGGGTTCCGGCCAGCGTGACCGGCGACGGCGAGCGCACGATCCGCCAGCTGGTCGACGCGACCAACGCGGACCCGCGCCGCGGCATCGGACACGAGAAGGTCCTGACCAAGATCCGGCTGGACGAGAACGCCGACGCGGTCCTCGCCGGCCAGGGGTTCACGGTCGACGACGTCCCCGCGGCCGGCACGCCCGTGAAGCTCGCGCTGACCGGCAACATGTCGACCGGCGGCACCTCGATCGACCGCACGATGGAGGCCCACCCCGACAACGTCGAGATCGCCGAGACCGCGGCCCGCGTCGTGGGCCTCGACATCGCCGGCATCGACTTCATCTGCCCCGACGTCGCCACGCCCGTCCGCGAGACCGGCGGCGGCATCGTCGAGGTCAACGCGGCGCCCGGGTTCCGGATGCACACCCATCCCACCGAGGGCGAGCCGCAGTACGTCGCCAAGCCGGTCATCGACCTGCTGTTCCCGCCCGGCACGCCCGCCCGGATCCCGATCCTCGCGGTGACCGGGACCAACGGCAAGACCACGACGGTGCGGATGCTGTCGCACATCCTCAAGCTGATGGGCCGCCGGGTCGGCATGACCTCGACCGACGGCATCGTCATCGACGGCCGGCTGATGAAGCGCGGCGACATGTCGGGCCCCAAGTCCGCGCAGATGGTGCTCCAGAACCCGACCGTGGACACGGCCGTGTTCGAGGTGGCGCGCGGCGGGATCCTGCGCGAGGGCCTGGGCTACGACCGCAACGACGTGGCGGTCGTGACCAACGTCACCGGCGACCACCTGGGCCTCGGGGGCATCGACACCCTCGGCCAGCTGGCCAACGTGAAGGGCGTGCTCGTCGAGGCGGTGCCCCGGTCGGGGGCGGCGGTCCTCAACGCCGACGACTCCCTCGTCTACCGGATGGGCCGCCACTGCGCCGGCAGGGTGGTCCTGTTCTCGATGGCCAAGGAGAAGGGCGAGGATGGCTTCGACCGGGTCGACGGCCACACGTCCCGCGGCAACGCGGCGTTCTGCCTCGAGGACACCCCCCAGGGCGAGCTGATCGTGCTCAAGCACGGGCCGCGCAAGATGCCGGTCCTGTACACGCACCTGATGCCCTCGACCTTCGGCGGCCGGGCGCGGATGAACGTCGCCAACGCGCTGGCGGCCGCGGCCGCGGCCTGGGCGTCCGGCGCCCACCTCCACGACATCCGCCAGGGGCTGCGGACGTTCACGACCTCGTTCTTCCAGGCGCCCGGACGGCTCAACCTGGTCGAGGTCGCGGGCACGCGCGTGGTCATCGACTACTGCCACAACGTCGACGGCATGCGCCAGCTGGCCGACTTCGTGAACCGGATGGTGACCGAGCCGCAGACACGGACGGGGGTCCTTGGGGCTGGGTCCGGCGCGGCCGCTTCACACCCCGCGCGGACCGGGCGGGCGATCGGCGTGATCGGGATCCCAGGCGACCGTCGGGACGAGGACCAGATCGAGTACGGCGCGCTTGCCGGCGGCGCGTTCGACGAGATCTACATCCGCGAGGACGCGAACCTGCGCGGCCGCGAGCCAGGCGTGTCGGCGACCAACGTGGCCAACGGGGTGAAGTCGGCGCGCGAGTCCGGCAAGGGCCGGACGACGAAGGTCGAGAAGG
>DATDJA010000010.1:0-2266 GCA_036520795.1 Candidatus Limnocylindrales bacterium | reverse complement strand
CCCCGCGGGTGACAGCCGGGCGTTTCGCGACGAGAGTGCGAGCCCGTCTGGCTCACGGATCGTGTCGAGCGCGACGACCTCGGTCGGCAGCGCGAGGTCCAGCGCCATGCGGCGGATCACCCGGACCTGCTGGTAGTCCTTGAGGCCGAAGTAGGCCCGCTCGGCGCTCACGAGCGCGAACAGGATCGCGACCACCGTCGCCACGCCATCGAAGTGCCCGGGCCGCGCAGCCCCCTCCAGCGGCCGCGCGATCGCGCCCATCGTGACGGTGGTGTCGAAGCCGGGCGGATAGACCTCGTCCACGGTCGGAGCGAACACGAGGTCCACGCCGGCAGCGTCGCAGATCGAGAGGTCGCGGGCCTCGTTGCGCGGGTACTGCGTGAAGTCCGTCGTCTCGCCGAACTGGCGCGGGTTGACGAAGATCGAGACCACGACCGTCGCGCTCTCGGCCCGCGCGCGCTCGATCAGCGCGGTATGGCCGGCGTGCAGCCAGCCCATCGTCGGTACCAGCCCGACGGGACGAGACGCCGTGGCCAGCGCGGCGCGCAACTCGGCGCGGGTGCGAACGACCTCCACGCGCCCCTCAGCCCGAAGGTCTAGAGGTCGCGGTCGAGCGGAATGCCGGCGATCCCCACAGTCGAGGGCTGGTCGTCCACCGACCGACCAAGCACCTCGTCGAGGACGGCGGGATCCATCAGCACGGTCTCGGCCTCGGCCGGGAACGAGCCCGCCTCGACATCGGCCCGGTACTGCTCGACGGCGCCCAGGATCGTCCCCCGCAGGTCCGCGTACCGACGTGCGTGCTTCGGCGTCCAGTCGCCCCAGCCCAGGGTGTCGGTGATGACCTGGATCTGCCCGGAGCAGCCGGCGCCCGCGCCGATGCCGATCGTCGGGATCGTCAGCCGCTCGGTGATCGCCGCCGCCAGCTGGCCCGGCACGAGCTCGAGCACGACCGCGAACGCCCCGGCCTCCTGGACCGCGAGCGCGTCGGCCAGGAGCGACCGCGCCTGTTCGCGCGACTTGCCCTGGACGCGAACCTTGCCGATCGCGTTGATCGCCTGCGGCGTGAGCCCGATGTGGCCCATGACCGGGATCCCGGCCTTGACCAGCGCCTCGATGACCCGCGCGCTTCGCACCCCGCCCTCGACCTTCACCGCCTGCACCCCGCCCTCGCGCAGGAAGCGGCCCGCGTTGGCGATCGCGTCGTCGGGTGCCGAGTAGGAGAGGAACGGCATATCGGCGACGATCAGCGCCCGCTTCGAGCCCCTGACCACCGCCTTCGTGTGATGGAGCATCTCGTCCATCGAGACCCGGACCGTGGTGTCGTAGCCGAGCATCACCTGGGCCAGCGAGTCGCCAACGAGGATGAGCGGGATCCCGGCATCATCGACCAGCGCCGCCGTCGGGAAGTCGTAGGCCGTGATCGTCGCGATGCGGACGCCGTCCGCGTAGAGCTTGGCGATGTCGACGACGGTGAGGCGGCGGACGGACTCGGTCTGGGCGCTCATGCGTGGGTCTCCATGCTCATCGGTCCAGTCTGCTCCCGGGTCCCGCGTTCGTCCAACAGCGCGACGACCCGATCCAGGAGGCGGTCGGCGACCTCGCGCTTCGTCAGCAGCGGCAGGTCGTCGCGCGATCCGTCCGCGCCGAGGATCGCGACCCGGTTGGTCTCGGTCCCGAACCCCGACCCGGGCTCGGCGACGTCGTTGGCCACCAGGAGGTCGGCGCCCTTGCGGCGCAGCTTCTCGGGTGCCCGCTCCAGCGAACCGGTCTCGGCGGCGAAACCGACGATCACGGGGCGGGGATCGAGGTCAACGGCCCGTGCGCCGACCTCGGCCAGGATGTCCTCGGTGGGCTCCAGCTCGATCGTGAGGCCGGCGTCGCGGGTGAGCTTGGTCTCGGCCGCGTGGCGTGGCCGGAAGTCGGCGACGGCGGCGGCCATGACCAGGACGTCCGCGCGCCCCTCGAACACGGCGTCGATGACCGCGTCGCGCATGGCGGCCGTGGACTCCGCGCTGACGACGGTCATCGCGGAAGGGACGGGGACGTCGATGTGGCCGACGACCAGCGTGACCCGCGCGCCGCGGGCTTGCGCGGCCTCCGCGAGCGCGATCCCCATCCTTCCCGTGCTGCGGTTGCCGATGAACCGGACGGGGTCGATGGCCTCGGCGGTGCCCCCCGCGCTGACGACGATGCGGCGGCCCTCGAGGTCCGGTTCGCGGACGGGCTCGGTCACCGGGGGCCTGGCCTTCGCTTCCGGCTGGCG
>DATDJA010000009.1:0-3795 GCA_036520795.1 Candidatus Limnocylindrales bacterium | reverse complement strand
GAGCGGGACCTCCCGCGCACGCCCCTCATCTCGGCCGTGACGCTGGCCGAGCTCGCCGTGGGCCCGCTCGTGGCGACCGAGGTCGCCGAGCGGGCGTCGCGGATCGCTCAGGTCCAGCAGGCGGAGGCGGATTTCCAGCCGATCCCCTTCGATGTCGCCGCGGCACGAGCGTTCGGGCCGGTAGCCGCGGACCTCCGCGCGTCGGGACGCAAGACGACGGCCCGGGCGTTCGACGCGATGATCGCGGCGATCGCCGTCGCCAACGGGCTCCCGCTGTACACCTGCAACGCGTCCGACTTCGCGGGCATCGAGGGTCTCGAGGTCGTCGCGGTTGCGCATCCGGATCGGCACCCGAGACGCTGAAGGCGCTCCGCTACACTCCGGCGCGATGACCGTCGAGATCGCCCCCTCGCCCGCGCCAGCCGCGTCGCCCTCGCGCCGGCCGCGCATCTTCAGCGGGATCCAGCCGTCGGGGATCGTCCACCTGGGCAACGACCTGGGCGCGATCCGGAACTACGTGATGCTCCAGTTCGAGTACGAGGCGATCTACTGCATCGTCGACTACCACGCGCTCACGAGCACCCACGACCCCGACCTCATGCGGACGCGCACGCGCGAGATGGCGGCCGGCCTGCTCGCCCTGGGCCTGGACCCCGAGCGCTGCACCCTGTTCGTCCAGAGCCATCGGCCCGAGCACACCGAGCTGATGTGGCTGCTGGCGACGGTGACGCCGGTGAGCTGGCTCGAACGGACGCCGACGTACAAGGAGAAGAAACTCAACCAGCCCGACGACATCAACCACGGGCTGCTCACATATCCCGTGCTCCAGGCCGCCGACATCGTCATCTACAAGGCTTCGCTGGTGCCGGTCGGCAAGGACCAGGCGGCCCACCTCGAGCTGTCGCGCGAGATCGTCCGCGCGTTCAACCACCGCTATGGCGAGACGTTCCCCGAGCCCGAGGCGGTGTTCACGCAGGCGCCGGTGGTCCTCGGCACCGACGGCGTCAAGAAGATGTCCAAGTCGGTCGGCAACACCATCGACATCCTGGGCGAGCCGGACCTGATCCGGAAGCAGGTTGTCTCGATGGTCACCGACACCAAGCGGATCCTGCGCACGGACCCCGGCCGGCCCGAGGTGTGCAACGTGTGCCAGCTCCACCGCTTCTTCGGCGACGACTTCGAGGAGGTCTGGGACGGCGAGCGGACGGCGCGGACCGGCTGCGTGGACACCAAGAAGCTGCTCGCCGACCGGATCATCAGGCACTACGCGCCGGCCCGCGAGCGCTACGCTGAGCTGATGGCGCACCCCGCCGAGGTCGACGGGATCCTGGAGGCCGGCGCGGACCGGCTCAAGCCGAAGGCGGAGGCGACGATGGCCGAGGTGCGGCAGAAGATGGGGTTGCGATGACGACGGGACGGGTGGAAGCGATCCGGATCGCGCGAATCGGCGGGGCGCCGATGGCCTCGGTCGAGCGCGTCGCCGCGCATGCGGGCGGCGGGCTCGAGGGCGACCGCTATCACAAGGGCACCGGTGAGTGGTCGAGCTCGCCGGGCGCGGGCCGCGGCCTGACGATCATCTCCGCGGACACCCTGGACGAGGCGAACCGCGAGAACCCGGGGCTCGACATCGCGGCGGTTGACACGCGCCGGAACGTCGAGGTGCGTGGCGTCGACCTGGACGACCTCGTCGGGCGCGAGTTCACGATCGGGACGGCGCGCTGCGTCGCCATCCGCCTCGCGGAGCCGTGCACCTACCTCGAGGGCCTCGTCGGCCGGCCGATCCTGCGCGCCCTGTCCCACAAGGCAGGGATCAGGGCGGACATCCTCGAGGACGGCGAGATCGCCGTGGGCGACGCGATCGTGCCCGGCGTCCGCATCGCGGCGCCCGCGGAGGTCGCCGCGCCTCACTGACCTCCGGGCTGTCGAGCGCCCACCCGTCGGCGTGTCCCGGACAAGTCGCGGCGTGTAGGCTGACGCCATGCCCGACGGCCTGACGGAACGCCAGCGGTGGCTGATCGACGCCGCGCTCGTCCTCGCGGTGATCGCCCTCGGGTTCGTCGTGCTCGGGTTCGCCGCCAACGTGTTCTACGCGTTCGGCGACGTCCTGCTGCTGTTCTTCCTCGCCTGGCTGCTGTCGTTCGCGCTGCTGCCCCTGATCAACGGGCTGACGCGACTCGTGCCACGCCTGTCCCAGGCAGGCGCCGTGATCGTCGTCTACCTCACGATCGTGTTCGTCCTGCTCGCGATCCTCGTCCAGGCCTCGGCGACGCTGGCGTCGTCGATCAACCAGTTCATCCAGGATGCTCCGAACCTCGAGGAGCAGCTGACCAACCTGCTGACCGAGCTCCAGGCGCGGCTCCAGGGATTCGGGTTCCACGTCGACCTGGTGGGCCAGGCCCCGCAGATCATCACCAACCTCCAGCAGTGGGCCGCGCAGCTGGTCGGGCCGCTCCAGTCCGTCGCCGTGGCCAGCATCGGCGTCTTCGGCAGCATCCTGATCCTGGTGATCCTGTCGATCTACATCGCCGTCGATCGCGATGAGATCGTCGCGTTCCTGTACCGCCTGGTCCCGCCCGGTCTGGTGACCGAGGCGCGGCTGCTGCAGACGAGCACGTCGAAGTCATTCGGCGGGTTCCTGCGGGGCCAGGTCGTGATGGGCCTGTTCTTCGGCCTGCTCACGGCGATCGTCAACATCGTGTTCGGCCTGCCCTACGCGGCGGTGACCACGGTGGCGGCCGGACTGCTGCAGATGATCCCGTTCTTCGGCCCGTTCGTGTCCTGGCTCCCCCCGGTCGCCGTGGCCGTGCTGCTGAAGCCCGAGGTCACGCTGCCCGTCCTGATCGTGATGGGCATCGCGTGGTTCGTGACGATGAACGTGATCTCGCCGCGCCTGATGTCGGGCGCCGTCGGCATCCACCCGATCGTCGTCCTGGCGTCGGTGGTGATCGGCGGCAAGATCGCGGGTATCGTCGGCGCGATCTTCGGGATCCCGATCGCCGCCGTGCTGTCGGCGTTCTTCTTCTACTGGTTCGGCCGGTCGCGAGAAGGGGGGTCGGTCGCGGATCGCGCGACCCAGCGGGTGGCTGCCCGCGAGGGCCGGCCGGTCAGGCGGCCACGGGAGCCCGTACCGGGCGTCGACGCCGACGTGGACGACGTCGCGGGCGCACGCCCCGCGCCGACCCTGGCCGAGGCCGCGGAGCAGGCCGAGCCCGGCGCGTGAGCGAGGACGGCGGACCCGGGCGATCCGGTGAGGGCGTCCCTGACATGACCCGGGAGCGCGCCCGATCCGAGCGGCGCGACCTGGACAAGGAGCGCGGCGAGCCGGTCGCCGGGTCGCGCGGCAGCAAGCGGACGCTCAAGCGGGTCGGGCGGCCGCTCGGCGACTGGACGACACGGCCGCGCATCCTCGTCACCAACGACGACGGCATCGAGTCGCGCGGCATCCTCGCGCTCAAGCAGGCGCTGGACCCGATCGGCGACGTGACGGTGGTCGCGCCGGACACGAACCAGTCCGCGGTCGGGCACCAGAAGACGCTGATGCGGCCCCTGCGGGTGCGCGAGCGGACCCTGGCCGACGGGTCGTCGGGCTACTCGATCGACGGCTCGCCCACCGACGCCGTCAGCCTCGCGTTCCTCGGCTTCTTCGAGGAGGGCTTCGACCTCGTCGCCTCGGGCATCAACTACGGCGCGAACCTGGGCGACGACATCACCTACTCGGGCACGGTGTCGGCCGCGATGGAGGCGGTCATCAACAACTGCCCGGCGTTCGCGATCTCGCAGGAGTACCACGAGCAG
>DATDJA010000008.1:0-9039 GCA_036520795.1 Candidatus Limnocylindrales bacterium | reverse complement strand
CGAGACCCCCGTCGGCAGCGTCGACGCCGAGACCGGGACGCCCAACGAGGACGTCACCCCGCCGTCGACCGACACCCTCACCCCGACCAACACCCCGTCGAGCGACGGCTGGCAGCTGGTGCTCCTCGCCCTGGCCGCCATGCTCGCCACCGCGCTGATCCTGACCCCGGCCAGCCGCAAGGCCCGCCGCTAGGGACCATCTCCGAGCCGACGCACGAGACCGGGGCCACCTGGCCCCGGTCTTTCGCTGTCCGGGCCGCTCCCGCACGGTGCGAACCGACAACGCGCGCCGGTGCCCGATCCCGGACGGTCGTACCAGGACCCAGGCAGCCGCGCGGTCTCTCGGGATCGCCCTCGGGTCCGGGCAGGAGCGCTTCGGAGCGGTCTGTCGCCGTACCTCAGACCCATCCGGGTCGCACCGGCCCCGATGGCGTTCCGGCACCGCTGCGAGCGGGCCGGGCCTCAGATCTCGATTTGCGACCCCGGCCAGACGAACTCGACGGGGCCGTCATACGCGGTGCGGACCGACGCGAGGGTCGCCCCGGGATCGAAGCCCATCTGCAGGTGTGTCAGCAGCACCCGTCCGACGCCGGTGGCGGCGGCAAGCGCGCCGACGGCCGGGCCGTCGAGGTGAAGCACGCCGGCCGGCACCGGTCCGGGTCCGAACGACACCTCGGTCAGCAGCGTGTCGCCCGGCGCGATGAGCGGGCGGAGGTCGTCGGCGCGACCGCAGTCCCCGCTGTAGACGAGGCCGGCGCCGGTGGACGCGTCCGGTTCGCGCGAGACCCGCATGCCATAGCTGTCGTCCGTGTGGGCGATCTTGCGGGCGCGGACGACCAGGTCACCGACCGCGTGGTCTGACGACCCGATCGGCTCGATGTCCAGCGCCTGGCTCGCGAACCCGGGCTCGGCGTGCAATGCATCGAGCCGTGTCGCGAGGTCGCCGGGTCCGATCACGCGCATCCGCCGCGAGGGGTGCAGGTAGTAGCGCAGGTAGTGCCGGAACGGGACGAGATCGACGAAGTGGTCGGGATGGAGGTGGCTGATCGCCACCGCGGCCAGGTCCTCGGGAGCGACCGCCGCGAAGATCCTCGAGAACGACCCATGGCCCAGGTCGAGCAGGACGTTGGTGGTGCCGGACGAGACCAGGTAGCTGGCGCCGGCGGCCTCGGGGCGGTCCGTGTACGCCGGCCCGGCGCCGAGGACCGTCAGGCGCACGCGTCGTTCGTCGTCACTCCGCGAGCGTAGCGGCGGACGCATGCGCGTGCTCGGAGAATCCGCCGCCGAGGGCCGCGACGCCAGCCCTGACTTCAGCCCCCGTCGGCCCCGACGGGCATCGGCACGAGCACGCGATCCGCGCCGCGTCGGAAGGTCAGGGCTTCGAACCCCGACGAGGCCGCCTGGCGATAGGCCTGCCGCAACCCGTAGGCGAACCAGTCCGCGCGATGGGCATCCGATCCGACCGTCACCGCTCGCCCGCCGAGCTCGTGGTAGCGGGCCACGATCGCCGCCGAGGGGTACGTCTCGCGGGGCAGCTGGCGCAGCCCCGAAGCGTTGACCTCGAGTGCGGTGCCGCCGTCGACCAGCGCCGCAAGGATCGGCTCGTACAGCTCGGGTGCGGCGGCGAGGTCGGCGGGCAGGACGTGCGGGACGAGGTAGCGCTTGACGAAGTCGAGGTGGCCGAGCGTGTCGAACAGGCCGGACCGGACGGCCGCGAGGACCTCGTCGAAGTAGGGCTCGACGATGTCGGGCAGGGAGCGCCCCGCGGCAAACCCGGCGACCCTGCCCGCCTTGTACGGCGACCGGGCGCTGATGTGGACGCTGCCGATGACGAAGTCGTGGGGGTGTCGCTGCAGCCAGCCCCGGATCTCGTCCTCGTAGCGCCGCTCGTAGGTCACCTCGACCCCGAACCGGACGGCCAGGCCGCGATCGGCCCAGCGCTCGGCGGCCCCGCGGACGTCCCGCTCCCGGTCCGCGAAGGTCGCGAACCCGTAGGCGGGCATCGTGGAGTCGAAGTCCACGTGGTCGGTGATCGCGATCTCGGCGATCCCCCGCTCGACGGCGAGCGCGCAGTAGGCCTCGATCTGCGCATCCGCGTCCGGCGACCGCACCGTGTGGAGATGCGCGTCGAGCGGCAGGTCCCGACCCTCGCCCAGCCCGGCCGCGATACCGGCGAGGAAGACCTCGCGCTCGACCTCAGCCCGGGGCCGGGTGTCGGCGGCCTCCTCGGCTGGTTGGCGCCGGGTCACCCGCTGATCACGCCCAGCTCACGGCCGACGCGATCGAACGCGGCGAGCGCCTGGTCCAGCATCTCGTCGGTGTGCGCCGCGGTCACGATCGTGCGGATCCGGGAGCGATCGAGCGCGACCGTCGGGAACACGACCGACGTCCCGAACACGCCCTCCTCGAACAGGCGACCCGAGAACCGGATCGTGGTCTCGACGTCGCCCAGGATCACCGGGGTGATCGGCGTCTCCGAGCGCCCGATGTCGAAGCCCAGGCGACCGAGCTCCGCCTTGAACCGGCGGGTGTTCGTCCACAGGCGCTCGATGAGCTCGGGCTCCTCGACCATGATCCGGATCGCCTCGCTACAGGCCGCGGCGACCGCGGGCGGATGCGAGGTGGAGAACAGGAACGGCCGCGCGCGCTGGATCAGCACCTCGCGCAGGGCCAGCGACCCCGCGACGTACCCGCCGAGCACGCCAACGGCCTTGGACAGCGTGCCGACCTGGACCGCGACCCGCCCCTCGAGCCCGAAATGGCTCACGGAGCCCCGGCCGTCCTTGCCCAGCACGCCCGACGCGTGCGCGTCGTCGACCATCACCGCGGCGCCGTAGGCCTCGGCCGCCTCGACGATGCCGGGCAGCGGCGCGATGTCGCCGTCCATGCTGAACACGCCATCGGTGACGACGAGGATGAGCCGGTGCGGCTCGCCGTGGCCGTCGCGCCCGCCCTCGCGGGCCGTGCGCAGGATCTCGCGCAGCGCATCGACGTCCGCGTGGGGGAACACCTTGCGCGGCGCCTTCGAGAGCCGCATGCCGTCGATGATCGAGGCATGGTTGAGCTCGTCGGACACGATCAGGTCGGTCTCGCCGGTGATCGTCGGGATCACGCCGGTGTTGGCCGTGAAGCCCGACTGGAACGTGAGGACGGCCTCGGTGTGCTTGAACGCGGCGAGCTCCGTCTCGAGCGCCTCGTGCAGCGTCATGGTGCCGGCGATCGTCCGCACGGCCCCCGATCCCGCGCCGAATCGCTCGACCGCCTCGATCGCCGCCCGCTTCATCCGCGGGTGATGCGACAGCCCGAGATAGTCGTTCGAGGACAGGCTGATGACCCGCCGCTCGTCGACCGAGACGATCGGGCCCTGGGCGGACGACATCACCCGCAGCGGCCGATAGAGGTGGCGCTCGCGCATCGCCTCGAGCTCGTCGTCGAGGTAGCCGAGCGGGTTCGGGCGGACGGTGCCGGTCATCGGTGGGCCTCCTCGGGTGCGTCGCGGCCGACCCAGTCCAGGATGACCTTGCCCGCGTCGCCCGAGCGGGCCGCCGCGAACGCAGCCTCGTGCTCGCGGAACCCGAACCGGTGGGTGATCGCGGGCGTGATGTCCAGCCCCGACTGGACCATCACCGACATCTTGTACCAGGTCTCGTACATCTCCCGGCCGTAGATCCCCCGGATCGTCAGCAGCTTGAACACGATCGTGTTGACGTCGAGCGAGATGTCCTCGGTCGGGATGCCCAGGATCGCGATGCTGCCGCCGTGGGCCATCGTGTCGAGCGCGCCACGGAGGGCCGCCGGGTTGCCCGACATCTCGAGGGCGACGTCGTAGCCCTCGACCATCCCCAGCTCCCGCCCGACGTCGCCGAGGTCGCGCTCGCGGGGGTCGACGGCGACGGTTGCCCCCATCCGCAGCGCCAGCTCGCGCCGGACGGGGTTGGGCTCGCTCACGACGATGTAGCGGGCGCCCGCATGGCGCGCGACCGCGGTTGCCATCAGTCCGATCGGCCCCGCCCCGGTGATCAGCACGTCCTCGCCCAACACCGGGAATGCGAGCGCCGTGTGCACGGCGTTGCCGAACGGGTCGAAGATCGCCGCCACGTCCTCGTCGATGCCCGGCCAGTGGTGCCAGATGTTGGTCATCGGCAGCGCGACGTATTCGGCGAACGCACCGTCGCGTCCCACGCCCAGGCCGACCATGTGGGCGCACAGGTGGCGGCGGCCCGCCATGCAGTGGCGGCACAGGCCACAGGTGACGTGGCCTTCGCCGCTCACGATCTCGCCGGGTGCGAAGTCGTAGACGTTGGAGCCGGTCTCCACGATCTCGCCGACGAACTCGTGGCCCGTGATGAGCGGCGGCTGGATCGTCTTCGCGGCCCAGGCGTCCCAGCTCTCGATGTGCAGGTCGGTGCCGCAGATGCCCGTGCGGTGGACACGGATCAGCACGTCGTTGATGCCGATCTGCGGCATCGGCACGTCTTCCAGGCTGAGCCCGGGCCCGGGAGCGGTCTTCACGAGAGCGAGCATCGGCGCTCCTGCTGCACTGGCTCCGGGGTCATCCGGTCCGTGGCGCTGTCAGGCGCCCGGGCGCGGGTCGTCGGTCCAGTCGACGACCGGATTCTCCACCACGCCGATGCCCTCGATCTCGCATCGGACGCGGTCACCGGGCTCGAGGAAGACGGGCGGGTCCCGGAACACGCCGACGCCGGCGGGCGTGCCGGTCGCGATCAGGTCGCCGGGCTCGAGCGTGATCTGCTGGGAGATGAAGCTGACGAGGGCGGCGACGCCGAACACCATGTCGGCGGTCGAACCGGCCTGCATCGGGAGGGCTCGGCCGGCGTCCGGACCGCTGCCGGGGATCCGCCACGAGCGGAGGCCCAGGCCGGCGGCGGGATCGATCTCGTCGCGCGTGACGAAGACCGGGCCGACCGGCAGGAACGTGTCGCTGCCCTTTGCCCGCAGCCACTGGCCGTCACCCTTCTCGCCCTCGCGCAGCGCGGCGACGTTGCCCTGCCAGTCGCGCGCGCTCACGTCGTTGACGACGACGTAGCCGGCGACGTGGTCCAGGGCGTCGTCCTCGGTGACCCGCCGCGCCGTCCGACCGATGACGACCCCCAGCTCGACCTCGAGATCGAGGGCGCGAGTGCCCGGGGGACGAACGATCGCGTCGCCGTCGCCGACGATCGAATTGGCGAACTTCGCGAACAGCATCGGCCGGTCCGGCGCCGTGCGGCCGCCCTCCTTCACGTGGTCGGCGTAGTTGAGCCCGACGCACACGACCTTGCCGCCCAGGCCGACCTGGTCGATGACCGCGACCGGTCGACGGGACTCGGGATCGATCAGCGGAGCGCGGTTGCGCAGCGCCCGGCGGGTCGCCTTCTGAATCGACCCTTCCCAGCCTGGGTCGAACTGGATGTGCAGTCCGAGGCCGAGATGCGTGTCCATGCGGAGGCCGCCACGCTTCTCGAGCTGCGAGCCAGTCAGCAGCCGGTCGTCGACGAGGACGCCGAATCGGGTATCCCTGAATCGGTCCTCGTACCCGTACAGCCGCATGGCCCCTGGGCTCAGCTCGGCGACGGCGAAGGCTGCGGCTCGACGGCCGGCGAGGGCGGGGTCGACGCGCTCGGGCTGGCGGCTGACGACGGACTCGCCTCGGCCGACGGGCTCTCTTCGGCGGAGGGGCTGGGCGAGGGCGCCGCACACTGGGGCTCGGGCGGGGCCAGCCAGTTGCCCTCGCTGTCGAGCCGCTCCGCGTAGCGGTTGAAGAAGTCGAGGACCTTCGCGCTGTCGAGCTCGTCGAGGTACAGGACGCGGTCCCACACCATGGCCGCGTACCTCGTCGGCATCTGCTCGAACCGTGCGACAACCGGGCTGATCGAGCCCGGCGGCACGCCGCAGATTGGGCTGCTCGGGAAGTTCGCGTAGAACGCCTGGAGCTGCTCCTGCGCTGCCGCATCGCAGGCGCCCTTGTCGCACGAGTAGAGGAGGACGAGGCCGCCATGCTCGAGGTTGTGGATCCAGCCTTGGGGGATGGCGGTGTCGTCAGGCCCGTAGAACTTGGCGGGGATCGGGCCGTAGGGCGGCGCGTTGACGTGCTTTCCGGACGCGGGTGGGCAGACCGGGTAGGTCACCTTGTCGCCGCGGCCGACATGCGTCTGGCCCATGTCGGGCTGCACCTGGCCGAGCTCGCCCGAGGCGGACGGCTGGACCGTGTCGATGGTCGTGCACGCGAAGGCCGTTGCGGTCGCCGAGGTGAACACGAACGCGCCCAGGAGGCCCACGACGGCGACCACCACGACCACCATGATCACCGTCCGGTATCGCTCGATGAACGACGGCTCGTCGTACCGGCGGCGTGTGGTCTCGCGCCGGCCGACGCGACGGCTCCCGGTCGGGCTGGTCGACGGTCTCCGGGTCGACGGTGTCGCCGGCGCGGGTTTGGACCCGCTGGGCGTCGACGGTTGTCTCTGTTCGGTCAAGGTGCGGTGCTCCACGTGCTGCAGCGACGGTCGCGACGACCGGTCGTCGTGGCTCCCCGGCCGCAGCCGCGGTGCGCTGGCCGAAGGGTAGCGTCCCCGTCGGAGTTGCGCCGCCGGTCACCACCGGCGGGCGGCCTCAGGGCTCGTTCAGCCAGGTGCGTACCTCGGGTCGCGTCAGCCCGAAGAACAGGAGCGCCGACAGGACGGCGATGAACACCGCGAACAGCGGCTGTGCCGCGAGCAGCAGGAGTGGGACCGCCGGCACGGTGAGCGTCGCCAGCCCGAGGGCGAGCGTGCGCGACGCCTCCTTGCGCTGGATCACGAGGGTCGTCGTGAAGATCGTGTACGCGAGCAGGACCATCGCCACCACGCCGATCGGCGAGATCGGCACGCTGATCGCCTGGTCGACCACCCAGCGCAGGGACAGCCCGATCGCGCCCAGGATCAGGAAGGCGTAGCCCAGGAAGATCCGGATGCCGGGGGGCATCGCGCGCAGCTGGTCGAGCATGTCCTCGGCATCATGCCATCGGGCCACGCAACGGGGTGCCGAGCGCCGGATCGAGACCGTTTCGAATCGTCCTTGACACCCCTCGGAATCCCTGTAGATTCCGCGCTAAACCGGTTTGCTAAACCGGTTGACGGAGCGATCTGGCGCCCGCACACGGCAACCACGGCAGGTCCCGGGGATCGGACCACCCGCCGTCAGCCGGCAATCCGGTCGCCACACCCGAGGTGGCCGTGGAGGAGCGGACCGGGCGCCGTCCGCGCATCGCCGACGTCGCCCGCGAGGCGGGCGTCTCGAAGACCGCGGTCTCGTTCGCCTTCAACCGGCCCAGCCGGCTGGCACCCGAGACCGCGATCCGGATCCGCACGGTCGCGGACTCCCTGGGCTATCGGCCCGACCCGGTCGCCCGGATGCTCACCCAGCGATCGACGCGGACCCTCGGCGTGCTCACGCCCCAGGCGCTGTCGGTGATCTTCTCCAACCCGTTCTTCGGGGCGTTCTCGGAGGGCGTCGCGCTGGCCGCAGAGCAGGAGGGCTTCGCGCTCGACTTCATCTCGCCGCTCCACGGGTCGCTGACCCGTGCGATCGAGCGGGCGATGGTCGATGGCGTGGTCGCGATCGGCGTGTCCGCGCAGCATGGCGAGGTTGAGCAGCTGCGGGTCGCCGGGCTGCCGTTGGTGATGGTCGATTCGAGCGCGCTGCCCGACCTGCCGACGATCGAGGTCGACGACGAGGCGGGCGCGTTCGCGGCGGCCCAGCACCTGCTGGCGCTCGGCCACCGCGACATTCTCGTCGTGGGTATCGAGTCGACACCGGGCACGCCGCCGGAGCCGGACGGGGTCGGCGGCCGCCGGGCGCGCGGCTATCGGAAGGCGCTCGCCGGCGCGGGGATCGAGCTGATGCGTGGCGCATACGTCGTCGCCCCGTCCACCATCGAGGGCGGGATGGCGGCGCTCCGTCGGACCTGGGAGGACGGCCTGCGCCCGACTGGCGTGCTCGTGATGTCCGACGTGATGGCGATCGGCGTCCTGCGCGCCGCTCGCGAGCTCGGCCTGCGCGTGCCCGCCGACCTGTCCGTCGTCGGCTTCGACGACATCGACATCAGCCAGCACACCCACCCGCCACTGACGACGGTCCACCAGCCAATCCGGCTGAAAGGCGAGACCGCCGGCCGGCTCGTGCTGGCGATGATCGAAGGTCGTGACCCCCGACCCGCATCGGTCCGCCTCGATACGCGCCTGATCATCCGCGAGTCCACCGGCCCTGTCGCCCGCTCCGCGAAGCGGACCGACGCGACATGCCGGCCTGTCCGATTGCAACGAACGTCGGGGCACCCGAATCCGAATCCACGAGGCGGCCAACCGACCGCATGAAAGGAGTCGATGCACGAAGGCTGACGAGACACGTCCACACGGCAATGGAGGAGGTTGAATCAACGTGATCAAGCGAATGGGTGTTCTGCTGGCGATGATGGTGATCGTCGTCGGCGCGTGTACCAGCGGCGGGTCCGGCGCGACCACCGCGCCTAGCGCGGCCGCAACCTCGGCCGCATCCGCTGCAGCGCCGTCAGAGGGCGCTGCCACCCCGGCCGCGTCGGCTGACGCCGGCGCCGCGAAGCTCCTGATCTGGGCGGACGACAAGCGCGCCGCCGCGATCAAGCCGCTCGCCCAGCAGTGGGCCACCGACAACGGAGTGACTGTCGAGGTTCAGGCGATCACCGAGAACCTGACGACCCAGTTCAAGACCGCGAGCCAGCAGGGGACGGGCCCGGACATCGTCGTCTGGGCGCACGACGCCGTGGCTGACTTCGTTCAGAACAGCGCCATCGACCCGGTCACGATGCCCGACACGTCGATGTTCGATCCGCTGGCCGTCAAGGGCATGACCTACCAGGGCCAGCTCTACGGCGTGCCGTATTCGATCGAGAACATCGCCCTGATCCGGAACACGGACCTCGCGCCCGAGTGCCCGGCCACGATGGAGGAATTGGTCGAGACCGGCCAGCAGCTGGTCAAGGACAAGAAGGTCACCAACATCATGGCCCTCCAGGTCGGCCAG
>DATDJA010000007.1:0-3355 GCA_036520795.1 Candidatus Limnocylindrales bacterium | reverse complement strand
GGCAGGATGTCGAGGCCGTACTTGGGCAGCTGCAGCTCGCGGATGACCTCGGGGCGCAGCAGGCTCACCACGTAGCTGGCGACCGAGAACCGGAAGCCCGGCACGATCTCCTCGGTCACGGCCGCCCCGCCGAGCACGTGGCGTCGCTCGAGAACGAGGGTCTTGAGGCCCGCCCGCGCGAGGTACGCCGCGGAGATCAGGCCGTTGTGGCCACCCCCGATGATCACCGCGTCGTAGCGCTGCGGCACGCGACCCTCCATGTCCCTGCGGGCGTGGCCTCCGCGGCGCCCAGCGTCGGTGCAGTCTACGGGAGGCGGCGGATCCGACGCCGAGACGTTGCCGGGCGAGCCGGCGGAGGCAGGGCGGGACCGGTCCCCGGCGCCTGGTCAGGGGGTGGAGGCAGAGGGGGCGATCCCGGGCGGTTCAGGGGTCCCCGCAGGCAGCGACCAGGAACCAGTCACGATTCTTCGCTCTTGACCCTGGCCCGCGCGCCAGACGATGAAGCCTCCGGTTGACCCCGCCTTGGCCCCCGCAGGGAGCGGGATGACGGCCGCGGAGCCGGGTGACAGGTCCGCGGGCCCGTCCGGGATGGTGCCTGCGGCCACGAGGCGCTCCACGGCCTCGACGTCCAGGTGCTGCTGGCCCGCCGGCGTGTCGACCCAGGTTCGGGCGCTGTAGCCGGGAATGTCGGAGGCGAACAGCAGGAGCCGAAACGGCTCCGAGCCCGTCGCCGAGAGCGCGAGGACCGGGCCGTTGTCGCCGGCGCGTGCCTCGACGACGATCGCCGAGACCGGATCCGCAAGGGCGCCCGTGACCGCCTCGGCGATCGCCTGATCGAGCGCCGCCAGCTCGGTCTCCTCGCCGACCGCTGCGACGGGGGGAGCCCCGCCCGCGGAGACAAGGCGCACGACCGTCCCGGGCGGGTAGCCGACCGGACCTGGCGGGGCGGCGGGCTCGAGGGATGCGGCCACCACTCCCGCAAGCGCGCCCAATGCCGAGGCCGGCAGCCGCCCCCGGAAGGCCCCGAGCCGGATCGGCGGCGTCTGGGCGAGGGACCGCTCGGTCAGCACGTCGGCCACGAATGACCCGTCCGCGTCGGCGCGCAGCGAGAGGTCCACGCGGGGGTTCCCGCCGGAGACGGCGAACGTCAGCGAGTCGCCCACGTCAGGCCACCACGTGGAACTCGGGCTCGCCGCTCCGGAGGTTGCGGTTCACCCACTCCACGACGCTGTTGGCGTGGCGCGGCTCGATCTGGGTGCCCGAGCCCATGAGGCTCAGCGCGTTCGTGTAGCGCGTCGTCCCCGCCGTATCGGTCTCGGGGACGGCGTTGGGGCCCGTGACGGCCTCCCCGGTGACCTGGACGTAGTGCTCGGCCGTCCGGTTGTACTCGTCGTTGTTGCCGATCAGGTGGCCGAACTCGTGCACGGGGGCCTGCGAGACCGCCTCCGCCTGCTGCGGGACCTGCTCCGCGTCGGGCGCGAACCAGTTGCCGGCGTTCAGGTTCGGCCAAGCCCAGACACCCGAGTGGACGTTGACGTGGTTGGAGCCGGAATCGAGGTTGATGTTGAACCGGAGGGGGATCGTGCGGTCGCCGTTCGTGAGCTGGAACCGGTTGCCCCACGCCGCCTGGATCCGGCCAATCCAGGTCGTCTTGGCAGCCGCCAGCAGCGTGCGCGCCCGGTCGTCGACCGCGGTGAGCTCCACCCCCACGCTGACGTTCACGCTCGTGCGGTTGTAGCTGATATCGAATCGGTGGTCGCCGCCGAAGTGCATCGACGTGAAGGGGCCAGTCGTGGGACCCGCGAGCAGGTCCTCGCTCGTGCTGACCTCCGCCTCGCCCGACGAGATCTCGCCGTTGAGCACGCTGATGACCTCGGAGGCGCGGCCCCCGAACGAGTCGTTGATGATGTCGGCGATGACGGGGTTGCCGCCGCGGAGCGCGGTCAGGTCCGCGTCCGGCAAGTTGCGCAGGTGGTCGCGGGCGGCGTTCCGGCCGTCGCGCGCCGCGTCGAGGAACGCCGTCAGCCCGGGGATGTGGAGCCGCCCGCCGCGGTCCAGGCCGCGGGCGAGGTCGAGCGTGTCCGTCCCCTCCTCGCGCGCCCAGCGCCGGGCCGTCGCCCACGGGAAGTTCAGGTCGACCAGGGCCGTGATCATCGTGGCGTTGGTGCAGACCTTGACGAAGAAGGTCCGGTAGTGGTCGTTGGCGATGGCGTCCCGCTCGGGCTGCGAGGCACGGGTGACCAGCTCCCGGACCTCGTCGTAGTCGATGAGCCGCGTGATCGTGGCGGCCGCGTCGATCCAGTCCAGCGCCGGCCCGAGTGGAGCGTGCAGGTTGCGCATCGCGCGGATCATCTCGCCACCGTTGAGGCAGTCGACGAGCTTGTCGCGGTAGCGCGCCATCACGTCGTTGCGGTCGCTGGGACCCATGTAGCTCATCAGGTCGATGACCGCGTCCTCGTCGACGTTCCAGTGGTCGAGCAGCTCGTCGAGCTCGCGGAGCCGGCTCCGCTCGAGGCCCGGCGGGACCTCCGAGTCCTCGGCCTGGGGCACCGGGGCGGGCGCCGGCGAGCCCCCGTCGGCCGGGGCCGTGGCGGGCGCGGGTGGGCTGTCCGTCTCCCCGATGCGCTGGAGATAGCGAACCACGGCGCCGTTCCCGGCCGACTGCTGCAGCGACAGGAGCAGGCCGGGCGGGCCGCCAGGCCCTGCAGCGGCGGGTGCATGGGGCGAGCCCGCGTCACCCGGGAGCCTGGAGCCCTGCCGTGGTTCGCGCTCCGCCCGAGCGAGCTGTGCCACTGTGTGATCACCGTCTGAGTCGCGAACCGGGGCCGCGAGCACTCGCCGCCCCCTCGAGTGAACTCCGGCAAGCCTACGCCCGGCCGGCTCGTCCGGGGATGCAGGGTGCTTGCCCGATCAGGCAGTTTCGCCATATTCGAACGAGCCCGCTGGGCGCGCGCGGACCCCTGCTACCCTCGCTCCGCGACCCGCGTGGAGGAGCTTCGTTGAGCGTTGGCACCCCGTTCCACCCCCGGACGGCAGCCCTGAACCGGAAGATGCAGTGGCGGGAGTGGTCGGGCTACTACGCGAGCTCCGCGTACGCCGACTTCCACGACATCGAGTACAACGCCATCCGCGAGGCGGCGGCGGTCATCGACGTCAGCCCCCTGTACAAGTACCGGGTCACCGGGCCCGACGCGATCCGGCTCGCCGACCGCGTGATCACCCGCGACGCGACCAAGCTCAAGGTCGGGCAGGTCTACTACACGCCCTGGTGCGACGAGCACGGCAAGGTCATCGACGACGGCACGCTCCATCGCGTCGGCGAGCACGAGCTCCGCTGGACCGCCGCCGATCCCCA
>DATDJA010000006.1:0-6520 GCA_036520795.1 Candidatus Limnocylindrales bacterium | reverse complement strand
AGATCCAGCGGTTCCTGGTCGAGGAGACGCGCCTCGGGATCCCGGCCATCCTCCACGAGGAGACGCTCCACGGCCTGCTCGCGCGCGGGGCGATCTCGTTCCAGCAGTCGATCGGTGCCGCGGCCGCGTTCGACCCCGAGCTGGTCGAAGCGATCGCCGTCACGATCCGCCGGCGCATGCTCGCGATCGGCGGGCGCCTGGCGCTCGCCCCCGTCCTCGACATCACCCGCGACCCGCGCTGGGGCCGCGTGGAGGAGACCTACGGCGAAGACCCGTATCTCGCCAGCGCACTCGGCGTGGCCTACGTGCGCGGCATGCAGGGTCCCGACATCGCGACCGGGGTCGTCGCGACGGGCAAGCATCTCGTGGGCCACGGGCTCGCCGAGGGTGGTCTCAACCAGGCCCCGGCCCACATCGGGCCGCGCGAGCTGCGCGACGAGCAGCTGCTCCCGTTCGAGGCCGCCGTTCGCGACGCCGGCCTCGCGTGCATGATGCCCGCCTACTGCGACGTCGACGGCCTCCCCTGCCACGTGTCGGAGGAGCTGCTGACCTCGATCCTGCGTCGCGAGTGGGGGTTCGACGGGATCGTGGCGTCCGACTACACGGCGGTCCAGATGCTGGTCGGCCAGCACCGCCTGACGAGCGACCTGGGCACGGCGGCCTCGATGGCGCTGCGGTCCGGCATGGACAGCGAGCTGCCGACCTCCGCGGGATACGCGGGGCCGCTCAAGGCGGCCATCGCCGATGGCCGGATCGACCTCGCGTTCGTCGACCTCGCCGTCGAGCGCAACCTGCGGCTCAAGTTCCGGCTCGGCCTGTTCGAGCGGCCCTACGTCGACGTGCCGTCCGTCGCATTCCTCGACCAGATCCATGCCGAGGAACAGTCGCTCGCACGGGACCTCGTCCGGCGGTCGATCGTGCTGCTCGAGAACGACGGCGTGCTGCCCCTGGCCGACGCGGCGAGCGGGATCGCCGTCATCGGGCCGATTGCCGACAGCGGCCGCGACCTCATGGGCGACTACGCGCACCTGCCCCACATCGAGACCCTGGCCGAGCTGCGCCACCAGGCCAACCCGTTCGGCTTCCCGTCGAGCGAGGTGATCCAGCCGACCGACGAGTCCGGCGCGTGGCCCACGATCCTGGGCGCCCTCCGCGAGCGCTTCGGCGCGGCGAACGTCACGTACGCGCGTGGCACGGGCCTGCGCGACGGCGAGGACGAGGAGATCGCCGATGCGGCGGCCGCCGCGCGCGCCGCGGGGATCGCGATCGTCGTACTCGGCGAGCGCTCGGGCCTGACCAACGACGCCACCACCGGCGAGTCCCGTGACCGGCGCGACCTCCGCCTCCTCGGCCGGCAGCAAGAGCTGCTCGAGGCGGTGGTCGCGACCGGGACCCCGACGATCCTGCTGGTCGTGAGCGGGCGGCCACTCGCGCTCGAGTGGGCCGCGGAGCACTGCGCGGCCGTCGTCCTCGCGTGGGTCCCGGGCGAGGCCGGGCCCGCGGCCATCGCGGAGGTCATTGCGGGCGACGTGGACCCGGGCGGCCGGCTGCCGATCACGATGCCGCGCCACGTCGGCCAGCTGCCGCTGACCTACCGCCACCACCCGACGGGTGGGCGATCGAACTGGAAGATCGACTACGTCGACGGCCTCGTGTCGCCCATGTGGTCGTTCGGCCAGGGTCGCTCGTACACCACGTTCGCCATGGACCGGCTGCGGGTCGACCGCTCGACCCTCGACACGGCGGGCGACACGGTCACGATCGACGTCGACGTCACCAACACCGGGTCGCGCCCCGGGGATGAGGTCGTCCAGCTATACGTCCGGGACGAGGAGGCGAGCGTCGCCCGACCGGTCCTCGAGCTGCGCGGCTTCCGGCGCGTCTCGCTCGAGCCGGGCGAGTGCCGGACGGTGACCTTCCGCCTCTCGACGGAGCAGCTGGCGTACGTCGGTGCCGACTACCGGCGCGTCGTCGAGCCCGGCCTTGTCCGGATCTTCGTCGGCCGGTCGGCGGTCGAGCTCCCACTGTCGGCCGACCTCCACCTGGCCGGCCCCACCGTGGAGCTCGTCGAGCGGACGCGGTACCTCACCGAGGCGAGCGACGCCCGAGAGGGCTGACGCCCGGCGTCCACGCTCGACGGGTGGTCCCGTCGCCGTTTGACGTAGACGACGCGGCCATCGCCGTCCATCACCGCGCGCCGCCCGGTCCGCGAGGCTGTCGTCAACGGCCCTTCCACACCTGGGCCAATCGACGGAGCCACCAACGTGCAAGACATCGCCCCCATCGTCCAGCTGGTCCTCGTGCTCGCGGCCGTCGCCAGCCCGGTCATCCTCTTCGCCCGCCTCGTGAGCGGCGGCGAGCAAGGGTCGCTCGCGTCCCTGTTCACCGCCCCGGATACATACACCTGGCCGCGCGGCGTCCAGGAGGAAGACCCGAAGCCGTGGGTCCTCGGCGCCACCGTTCCGGCGGCCGCCTAGCTCGGAGCCGGTCCCGCGACCGGCCATACCCTCGAAGGCCGCGCGGGCGTCCGTCTGCTCAGCCTTCGAGCGGCGCGACCGCGAACAGGTGTGAGAACTGCTTGCACCAGATGAGGACGCTCCGGACCTCCGACACGTCGGTTCCGTCCGGTACCCGCATGTTGAAGTTGCCGTCGGTCGCCTTGAGCCGGCCCACCTCGATGGCGTCGTCGGTGTAGCCGCCCGGGTCGGGCGAGAGCACGACGTAGAGGTCGGGGCCGTTGCGGACCGCAAAGTCCTCGAGCCGCACGACCCACCGTCCCGCCTCCACCTCGCGCAGGATCGCCGTCCCGCGGCCGAAGTGGAAGTCGTCCGTCCCCGAGAAGCGGCCCGTCCGCGGCGGATCGGGCGTCCACGCGGGCTCCGCCGCGATGGCCGATGCCGCGGGGCTCGGGACGGCCGTCGACGCGGCCGGTCCGTCGGTGAGCGCGGCCGCGGTGGGCGTCGGTGCCGGCGTCGAGGTCGCGGCGGGGGGCTCGAGCGCTTCGATGGCCGGCTCGTGCAGCTCCGTGCGCAGGAACACCGGCGAACCGAGATACCAGGCGATCGGCGCGCCGATCACGACGGCGGCAATGGCGACCGCGACCACGATCGGGCGGCTGGGACGGGGCATCGACGGGCTCCGGCACGACGGGCGTAGGACCGGAGCATCGAGCAGCCCCGTGACGCGACGATGACGCTCAGGCCGGGAGCGTGAGCCAGAACGTCGTCCAGCCGCCCTCGCTGGTGACCCCGACCCGGCCGCCGGCCGCCTCGACCAGCTGGCGCACGATCGCGAGGCCGATGCCCGCGCCGCCGCGCTCGCGGTCGCGCGACTTCTCCACCCGATAGAAGCGCTCCCAGACGCGCGGCAGGTCGGCCTCGGGGATGCCCGGGCCGGTGTTGGCGACCCGCACCCGGACGCCACCGTCGGCGCCGTCGACCGTCACCTGGACCTCGCCACCGTCGGGCGTGTAGCGGACGGCGTTCTGGAGCAGGTTGGCCACCACCTGGGTGAGCTCGTCGGGCCGCGCGTGGGCGATGTAGCCGGCCGGCGCGTCCAGCCGCAGCCCGATCGAGCGTCGCGCGAGCGCCGGGGCGACCAGGTCGGTGGACGCTGCGACGATCGCGCCGACGTCGACGGGCCGGGCGACGCCCTGGGACCCCTCGACGCCGGCGAGCACGTCCAGCGACGCCGCGAGGCGGGTCAACCGGTCCACCTCCTCCCGCAGCGAGTCGAACGTCGCCGGATCCGGCGGCAGCACGCCGTCCCGCAGCGCCTCGAGGTAGCCCTGCAGGTTCGTGAGCGGCGTCCGTAGCTCATGTGAGGCGTTGATGATGAACTCGCGCCGGACAGCCTCCTGCTGGGCGAGGCGCGCGGCCATCGCGTTGTAGGACGCGGCGAGCGCGCGCAGCTCCGCCGGTCCCTCCTCGGGGACTCGCGCCTCGAGGTCGCCGTCCGCGATCCTCGCCGCGGCCGCGGAGATCCGCTCCAGGGGTTGCGCGAGCCGGCGGGACAGGGCCATCGCGAGGGCGATGGCCACGATCGCCGCCACCAGCGCCGCCAGCCCGAACACGATCGTGACGCTGCGGTCGAACATCTCGCGGGCGTGGTCGGCGCTCTCGCCGGCGGCCCTCATCAGGGCCTCGAACGAGGCCGCGCCGACCCGCAGCACGCCGATCCCCACGATCGCGAGCGCGATGCCCGCCACGGCCAGCGCGGCGACCAGGATCCGCGCTGACAGCCCGTCGCGCCGCCCCATCAGGCGTTCACGACCGTCCGGCAACGCGGCGCTCGACGGGCCCGGCGGCGCGATACCCGGCTCCCCGCACGGTGGCGACGTAGGCAGGGTCGGCGGGGTCGTCGCCCAGCTTCTCGCGCAGCCGCCGCACGTACTGGTCGATCGAGCGGTCGAGGACATCCCCCTCGCCGGCGCCGTGGATCGCGTCCAGCAGCTGGTCGCGGGTGAGGACGCGCCCGGCAGCCTCCATGAGGGCCGCGAGCAACCTGAGCTCGAGCGCGCTCAGCGCGACCTCGGCACCATCGATCGTGACCCGGTGGCGGTCGAGGTCAAGCTCGAGCCCGCCCATGGCGAGGACGACGTCGTCGGCGCCGCCGCGCTCGGTCCGCCGCAGGATCGTGGCCACGCGCACGACCAGCTCGGCCGGCGAGAAGGGCTTGGGGAGGTAGTCGTCGGCGCCCTCGGTGAGGGCCTGGATCCGGTCGGCCACCGCGCCGCGCGCCGACAGCACGAGGATCGGCACGTCGCCGAACTGACGCGCCCGACGGATCACCTCGATGCCGTCGATCTCCGGGATCATCAGGTCGAGCACGACGAGGCGCGGGTGCTCGGCGATGGCGTCGAGGGCGGCGCGTCCGTCGACCGCGGTCACCACGCGATAGCGCTCCCGCTCGAGGTAGGTGCGCACGAGGGCCAGGATCTTCGGGTCGTCGTCGACCACCAGGATGGGCGCCTGGTCACGGACGGCGGCGGGGGCGGGCGTCATGGCTGGCATCATCGCCGCGCCAAGCCTGGCGGGCAACGGTGACGCGCGCGTGACGCGATCAGGCGATCGGCTGCGCGGCCTCGGGCTGCGGCGCGGCCTCGGGCGGCGGCTCGGCCTCGGGCGGCGCGGGGACCCAGATCGGCGCGGCGTCCATCAGCACGTCGTACGTGCCGATCCGGTCGCGGTTGACGAGGATGACCTCGTGGGTCGCCGGCTCGGACGTCGACCCGTCGATCTCGACGTACGCCTCGGTCACGGGCAGGAACCGCGACCACCGGTTGAGGGCGTTGAGGGGATGGGCGCTGGGGGACCGGTGCAGATTGCCGGTCACCCGGAATGGGCCGACCTCGAGGCGCACGTGCTCGGCGACGGTGCGCAGGCGACGCTGCGGGTCGCCCCGCCGGCCCGCGACCTCGATCAGGCTCAGGTCCCGCCGCGCGACCTCGAGCTCGTCGAGGCTGACCGTGTGGCCGTCGTCGATGGCGACAACCGTCGCCCCCGCGAACACGAGGATGTCGAGGTCGTTGACGACGTCGCTGAGGCGACCGTCGCCGAGATCGACCTCTCCTTCGAGCCGGCAGTCCTCCGCCCAGGCCACGAGCTGCTCGCGCACGTCGTCCCTGCTCAACACGTCCGCCCGAAGACTCCGGGCGCCCTCACGTACCCGCAGCATACGCGCGTGCGGTCCGGCCGGGAAGAGGGCTGTGCGGCGACGTCGCTACGGGAGAGCCTTGAGCGCCTCGGCGGCCAGCGCGTCGTCCGCCGTGCTCACGATGAACACCGCGCCGTCATTGGCGAGCACGTAGTCGATCGGCCCGCCATCCCCATAGTCGACACGGGTGACGTCCCGGCCGCCGACGGTCGCCGCCTCCGTGGTCACGCCCGCGCTCGTCGATGGCAGCCAGGCCTCGAGCGCGAGCTTGCGCATCGCGTTCTCCGTCATGCCCTCGACCGCGAGCGCGGTGATGCTCAGGTCCGATGTCCCCGTCTCGTCCGATGCATAGGCCACCAGCAGGTCCGCGGGCGTGTGCCCGTCCGCCCGCAGCGCCGCCGTGATCGCGCGGGCGCCCGGGTCCTCGCCGAGCACGTCCTCCCCGGTCAGGCTGTCGGTCACGAGCGCGACGTCACCGATCGCGTCCGGGATCGCGGCCTCGAGCTCCGGGGCCGCCGGGCTCTCGATCACCTCGCCCTCGTCGGACGGCAGCTCGCCGCCATCGGATGCCTCTTCGGAGGATCCCGGCTCGGGCGCCCCGGCGGCGATCGTGCCCCCGTCGCCACCCAGCGACTTGTCGAAGGCAGAGGCGAGCGCGTCGACCTCGGACGGGGTCGCATCGCCCGACGCGGCCAGGTACACGACCACGTCGCCGTGCCGCAGCTGGAGGAACGTGGCACCCGACCCGTCGTCGGCGCTGAACGCCTGGTCGCCGAGGTCGTCGCGGTCGGTGACGATCTGCCCGGCGGCCTCGGCGGCGTCCGCGGAACGGGTCACGGCATCGTCGGCACCGGAGGCGAAGCAG
>DATDJA010000005.1:0-5474 GCA_036520795.1 Candidatus Limnocylindrales bacterium | reverse complement strand
GATCGCCAAGGCGGCCCGCGTCGAGGACGGCCTCACCGTGATCAAGGAAGAGCGCCTGCCCGACGGCCGGCGCAAGCTGATCCTCAAGGACCCGGCCACGGGCGACTTCACGGACCGCATCACCGCCGGCGGCTGAGCGGCGCGGCTCAGACGTCGGGCGGCGGTCGTCCGTCGCACGTCGTCACCCGTGTGCACGTGACGCACGAATCCGGCGTGCGTGTGCAGCAAGTGCACATTCGGACGCCTCAGGGGCGCAGGGCACCCAGGTTGTGCTGCAGGCGCACCTTCTCGACGCGCAGACCGCCGACCATCGCGGTCGATGCCGAACGTGTGCCACCCGTGCACGATTTCCACCGATTGGCAAGGCCGCGGCCTCCATTGCGGTTCGGAATGTGCGCCTGGCGCACGGGCCGCCGTCATCGCGGAGCGAGGGTCAGTCCCCGGGCGGCGGGAACGCCTGCTTGAAGCCGAACGCCTCCGGCGTGGGCCCGGCCGTCTCGAGCAGCCTGAGGCGGCGCAGGGCATCCCCGACGTCGGGGATCGTGCCGGCGGGCTGCCACCAGATCACCATGTTGGGCCCGCTGCGGCGCTCGAACCATTCGAACCGGCGTGCGAACACGGAACGGTGGTCGGACCGGTAGGTGAACGCGTGGAGGTCCTCGAGCGAGGTCCAGACCGACAGGTTGACGATGAACAGCGGGTCGCCGTCGTCGACCTTGTAGTCGGTGTTGTTGCCGCCGTCGCCCTGGAGTCGCCACACGAACCCAGGGCTGTGCTCGGCGAGCGCGTTGATCTCGTCGAGCTGCGCCATGAAGTCGGCCATCGGCGCCTCGTCCAGCGGCGAGACCGCCCGCCCGACATTGAGCTGGGCGATCTCCCAGGCCCCGGCCATCGACGTCGTCAGCCGGCCGACGCCAGGACGACGTCGGGCATCCCCGAGGGCTCGCCCGCGCCGGCCCACCGAGCGAGCGACTCGCGCGCGAACAGCTGGTCGACGACCAGCGACGACGCCCCGATCACGCCCGCCAGCCCGCCCAGCGATGAACGGCGGATCAGCAGATCCCGGGTGGCGAGCGGCAGCGAGCGCGCGTAGACGGCCTCGCGGATCGCCGCCAGCAGCACGTCGCCGCTCTGCGCGACACCGCCGCCGATGACGACCAGCGACGGGTTGAAGAAGTTCACGACGCCCGCCAGCATCAGGCCGATCCGCCGCCCGGCCGCCTGGAGCAGCTCGACCGCGACGGGATCGCCGAACGAGGCGGCCCGCGCGACATCCTCCGCGGTCACCGTCCCGCGGCGGTCCAGCGCCTCGCGCAGCCGCAGGCTCCGTCCGTCGCGCGCTGCGGCCTCCCCGTCGCGCGCGATCGCCGCGCCGCCGGCCATCGCCTCGAGGCAGCCGACGTTCCCGCACCGGCACACGACGGCCCGGTCCTCGGACACAGAGATGTGGCCGACGTCGCCGGCCGAGCCCTGCGCGCCGCGGTGCAGCCGGCCGTCCGCGATGATCCCCGCGCCGATGCCGGTCCCCACCTTGACCACGACGACGTTGTCGTAGCCGGCACCGATTCCGGACCGCCACTCGCCGAGGGCGAGGACGTTGACGTCGTTGTCGACCCAGACGGGCGCGTCGTACCGATCGGCGAACCGCTCGCGCACGGGATAGCCGTCCCAGCCGGGCATGATCGGCGGGGAGATCGGCCGGCCGGTGCCGTACTCGACCGGGCCCGGGACCCCGATGCCGATGCCCCAGATCCGCCCGGGCAGTCCTCGGGTCGTCGCGAGCAGCTGGCCGAACAGCTCCTCGACCCGTCCAAGGGCCACCTCCGGGCCATCCGCGATGCTGGCCGGCTCGTCGTGGTGGCCCAGGATCCGGCCGTCCAGGGTCGTGACCGCGACGTCGATGCTGGTCGCCCCGAGGTCCGCGACCAGGACGTGGCCGGCGTCGGCGCGGAAGGTCAGCTGGCGAGGCGGCCGGCCGCCGGTGCTGGGACCGGGATCGCCCTCGATGACCAGCCCGCGATCGAGGAGCTCCGCCACCCGCTGCGCGACGACGCTCCGGCTGAGACCGGTCCGCGCCACGAGGTCGCTGCGGGACTGTGAGTGACCCAGCCGGACCTCGTCGAGCACGGCGACGAGTGCGTCAAGGGCCTCCTCGGCGACGGGTCCGGGGACGCTGTCGCGGGGTGCGGTGTGGTCGGCGCCCATCGGCGGATCATACGCGCGTCGCGCGGGCCGGTCACGCGACTTCTACACTTGACATGCGGAAGTACGATGACGATCGGGAAAAGTCAACGATCCCCGCGATGCGGGTGGATGACGAACCGGGACGACGCAGCGCCACGTCATCGCCCGACGAACGCAGTGCCGCCCCCGACCGGCAACCCGCTGGCTCGACGCCGACCAGATCGCCAAGCCATCTAGACGGCTTGACCCAACCGCTCGACCGTCCCCGGAGGCCCAGCCGCCAGATGCCTCGACGCAGCGACATCGGCACCGCCGTCATCGGCAGCGGGTTCATTGGCACGGTGCACATCGAGGCACTGCGCAGGATCGGCGTCAACGTCGTCGGGCTCCTGGGCTCGAGCCGGGAGCGGGCCGCCGCGCGAGCGGCGCAGGCCAACGTCCCCCACGCCTACGCCTCGCTCGACGAAGTCCTCGCCGACGACCGCGTCCAGGTCGTTCACGTCACCTCGCCCAACGAGCTGCACTACCCGCAGGCGCGGGCGATCCTCGCGTCCGGGCGCCACGTCGTCTGCGAGAAGCCACTGGCGATGACGTCCGCTGAGTCGGGTGACCTCGTCCGGCTCGCCGCGGCGAGCGGCCTCGTCAACGCCGTCAACTTCAACATCCGGTTCTACCCGCTCAACCAGCACGTGGCGCAGCTGGTCCGCGATGGCGGGGTGGGCGACGTGCGGCTGGTGACCGGGCGCTACTTCCAGGACTGGCTGCTGTTCGACACGGACTGGAACTGGCGCCTCGAGCCGGAGCGGGGCGGCGCGCTGCGCGCGGTCGGCGACATCGGCTCCCACTGGCTCGACCTGACCACGTTCCTCACCGGCCACCGAGTGCAGGCGGTCATGGCCGATCTCACGACGTTCATCCCGGTGCGCCACCGTCCGACGGGCCCCGTGGAGACGTTTTCCACGGACCGCGCCGCTGACACCGTGCCGGTCGAGATCCGAACCGAGGACGTGGCGACGATCCTCCTGCGATTCGAGAACGGCGCGCGCGGCCAGGTGGCCGTCTCCCAGCTCAGCCCGGGGCGCAAGAACAGCCTGCACTACGAGATCGACGGCTCCTCCTCCGCCGTCGCGTGGGATTCGGAGCAACCGGAGCAGTTGTGGATCGGTCACCGCGACCGCCCCAACGAGCTCCTGCTCCGGAACCCCGCGCTGATGAACGACCTCGGTGGCAAGGCCGCGAGGCTGCCCGGCGGTCACGTGGAGGGCTTCGCCGACACGTTCGGCGCGCTGTTCATGGCAATCTACGAGGACGTCCTCGCCGGTCGGCCGTCGGCCTCGCCGCGCTACCCGACCTTCGCGGACGGCCACGACGAGATGCTCGTGGGCGACGCGATCGCCGAGAGTGCTCGTATCGGTGGCTGGGTGGACGTCTTCCGCGACGTGGTCCCGGCCGCCGCCCCCGCCGCTCCCGCCGGCGCCCCCCGATGACCGCGACCCGTTCCGTGTGCTGCCGCCGACCGACGGAGGACCCGCCGCGATGAAGCTCGGCTTCCTGACCGCCCCGTTCCCCGAGACGCCGCTCACCGAGGTCGCCGACTGGGCTGCGGGCGCCGGCTTCGAGGCCCTCGAGATCGCCTGCTGGCCCGTCTCGACCGGTCCCACCCGCCGCTACGCGGGCACGAGCCACATCGACGTCGCCAACCTGTCCGATGCGCGGGCGACCGAGATCGTCGACGAGATCGCGTCGAAGGGCCTCTCGATCTCGGGCCTCGGCTTCTACCCCAACCCGCTCCACCCCGACCCGGAGCACCGGGCGCAGGTGATCGGGCACCTCAAGCACGTGATGGTGGCGGCCCGGAAGATGGGCGTCCCGCTCGTGAACACGTTCATGGGCGGCGACGGATCGAAGAACCAGGACCAGAACTGGGAGGAGGCCCTCCGCGTCTGGCCCGACATCGTCAGCTTCGCGAACGACCAGGGCGTGAAGATCACGCTCGAGAACTGCCCGATGCTGTTCAGCTACGACGAGTGGCCGGGTGGCCACAACATCGCGACGACGCCGCGGATGTGGCGCCGGATCCTCGAGCAGTGGGGCGACACGATCGGGCTCAACTTCGACCCCTCGCACCTCGTGCTCCAGATGATCGACATCCGCCGGTTCCTCAAGGAGTTCGGGCCGCACGTCCTCCACTACCAGGCGAAGGACCTGATGATCGATCGCGACGGCCTGTACGAGAACGGCGTGTTCTCGATGGGCATCGGCTGGCAGATCCCGCGCATCCCGGGGCTCGGCGAGGTCGACTGGTCCGTCGTGTTCTCGGAGCTGTACCGCCAGGGCTACGAAGGCGACTGCATCATCGAACACGAGGACCGCCGCTTCGAGGGGACCGATGAGAAGGTCAAGCAGGGGTTCCTGATCGCGCGCGACGTCCTGCGGCCCTACTGCCGATGACGCTCGCCGCGGTCCGGAACCCCGACTCTTCGGATCTTCCGAACAGCGCGCCTCCCGCACGGCCGTCGCCGGGCGTTGTGCCCACGACGGGCGACGTGCGCGGCCCATCGGTTAGCTGGATTCGGCTGACTGAATCGACTCCCGCCGCGATCAAGGCCGCGAGTGTCGCCCAGCGCGCGAGCAGCGTTCGGAAGGAACGAACAATCGCCGGTTTCGGCGGTCCCACTGAACCGGAGCGAGCATGGCGCTGAGCATCGACAGCCTGACCGAGCGGGATATTGCCAAGACGATCGACCACAGCCTGCTGCGGCCGGAGCTGGACGACGCGTTCGTCGAGGCGGGCTGCCGGCTGGCCGCGAAGTACGACGTGGCGTCCGTGTGCGTGCGGCCGGCCGACGTGCGACGGGCGGCGGCGCTGCTGGGGGGGACCGACGTCGCCGTGGGGACCACGATCGGGTTCCCGCACGGCAACCACCTGACCGAGACCAAGGTGTTCGAGGCGCAGCGGGCGCTCGCCGACGGCGCGACCGAGCTCGACATGGTCATCCAGATCGCCGCCCTGAGGTCGGGCCGCGACGCCGACGTCGGGGCCGACATCGCCGCGGTGGTCGACGTCGCCCACGCCGGCGGCGCGATCGTGAAGGTCATCTTCGAGAACGCCTATCTCACCGACGATGAGAAGATCCGCGCCTGCCGCCTGACCGAGGCCGCGGGTGGCGACTTCGTCAAGACCAGCACGGGATTCGCGCCGTCCGGGGCGACCCACGACGACCTGCGCCTGATGCGCGCCAACACCTCGCCCCACGTCGGGGTCAAGGCCGCCGGCGGCGTCCGCACCC
>DATDJA010000004.1:0-18001 GCA_036520795.1 Candidatus Limnocylindrales bacterium | reverse complement strand
GGACCCGGACGCGCTCGGGCGCTGGCCGACGGCCGACGACCTCGAGCGCGCGGCGCCGGGCCGGCGTGTCGCGCTGTGGGCCCACGACCACCACGCGCTGCTGGCCAGCGCCCGTGCCCTCGCGGAAGCTGGCGTCTCGGGCGACCGCTCCGACCCGCCGGGCGGCGTGATCCGGCGAGACGGGGCCGGCCGGCCGACGGGCGTGCTCCATGAGTCGGCGGCCGGCCTCGTGGCCACGGTCGTCCCGCCGCCGTCGGTTGATGCGATGGCGGCCGCCGTGCGAACGCTCGCCCGGGAGCTCCTCGCCCTGGGTGTCGTCGCGGTCCACGACCCGGGCACGCTGGCCGCCCGCGGCGACCTCGGTCCGTTCGAGGCGTATCGGCGGCTCGCCGCGAGCGGTGACCTCGCGCTGCGCGTCCACGCCAGCATCCGCGCGTCACAGCTCGGTGCGGCACGGGAGGCCGGACTCCGCAGCGGGCTGCCGTTGGGCCCGGACCCGCTCGATCGCCTGCGCCTGGGCTGGCTCAAGGCGTTCGCCGATGGCTCGCTCGGATCGCGGACCGCCGCATTGCTGGAGCCGATGGAACGGGTTGCGGGCGAGGCCGCGCCGCCCAACGACGGGCTCGGCGTGTGGCTCGCGTCGCCCGACCACCTGCGCGAGCTCGCCGCTCGGGCGGCCGCCGCGGGCATCGCGACGCAGATCCATGGGATCGGCGACGCCGCGGTCCGGGCGGCATTGGACGCCCTCGCGCCGACCGTCGGCGTGACGCCGCTGATGCCGCGCGTCGAGCACGCGCAGCTCGTGGCCGACGACGACGTCGCGCGGTTCGCCGAGCTCGGCATCGCCGCGTCCGTGCAGCCGGTGCACGTGCGCTCGGACGTCGACAAGGCGCGGGCCATGTGGGGTGGCGAGCGCGCCGAACGGCGCGCCTTCCCGCTGGCCGCGCTGTCCCGCACCGGCGCCGTCGTCGCGATCGGGACGGACGCCCCCATCGAGCCGATCGACCCGTGGCCCGGGATCGCCTGCGCTGTCACCCGCTCGGCGCCGTCGTGGCCGGCCGGGACCGCGCCGCTCGGATCTGCGCAGTCACTGCCCCTGTGGCGTGCCATCCGGGCCGCGTGCGTGGACCCGGCGATCAGCGCGGGCGAGCTCGACCGGGGCCGGTTGGTGGCCGGGCATCGGGCGGACGTCGTCGTGCTGCCCGCCGCGGCCATCAGTGAGCCGGTCGATACCGGCGGGGGGCTGTGGCACGCGCGTCCGAGGCTGGTCCTGGTCGACGGGGTGGTCGTCGCGGGCGGCTGACCCTGTCTCAGGCGGCCTCGTTGAGCCTCGAGCGGGCCTCGGCGAACAGCCCGTTGAGGATCCGCGACGTGCTCGGGAACGCGTGGATCGTCTCGGCGAGGACGTCGACCTTCACGCGTGCCTTGATCGCCAGCACGCACTCGTGGATCGCGGCGGACGCGTCGGGGCAGGCCATCGCCGCGCCGACGAGCTCGCGCGTCGCGCGGTCGACCACGATCGTCACGTGCCCGGTCTCTGCCTCGACCGAGTAGCCCTTGGCGCTCCTCGTGAAGTCGGCGACACACTCGAACGCGTCGATCCCGGCCGCCGTCGCCTGGTCGAGGCTGACGCCCACGGACGCCGACTCGGGCTCCATGTACGTCGCCCGCGGCAGGGCCCGGTAGTCGGGGACGATGGCCTCGCCGAGGGCCATGCGGGCGACCAGCTCGCCCTGGTAGTGGCCCTGGTGGGTGTGCAGCTCCGGCCCGGCCGGGTCGCCGGCGGCCCACAGCCCGTCGGCGAGCCGCAACCGCCCGTCGCGCTTGTACGCATCGGGCCCGGACACCGCCACGTCGTAGTGCTCGAGCCCGAGCCCCTCGAACGGGAAGGCGCGCCCGACGGCCAGCAGGATCACGTGCCCCTCGGCCGTCGACCCGTCGTCGAGCTCGACGACGTGGGCGCCGTCGATTCCCGCGCCCGCCCGCGCCCTGACCGCGCGAACGCCGGTTCGGACCACCGCCCCGTCGCGCTCCAGCGCGAACCGGACGGTCTCGGCGTTGCGTGGGTGCTCGGTCGGCACGAGCCGGGGCCCGGACTGGACGATCACCGTCGGGACGCCGAACCGCACGAAGACCTGGGCGAGCTCGCAGCCGGTCGGACCGCCGCCGAGCACGAGCAGGCTGCGCGGCAGCTCGCGGGTGAGCGTCGCCTGCTCGTTGGTCCAGGGGCGGGTGTCGGCGAGGCCCTCGAGCGGCGGGACCTTGGAGGTGGAGCCGACCGCGATCACGACGTGCCGGGCATCGAGCTCGGTGGTCGCGCCGTCGTCGCCGGTGATCGTCACACGCCCGCGGCCGGTGATCCGACCCTCGCCACGGAACGTCGACACGCCTGCCCGCTCGAGCGAGCGGACGTGCGAGGTGTCGTCGGGCTCCGGCGCCCCGGGCGCACGGTTGACCATGTAGTCGCGACGATCCGACGCTCGTTGCCACGAGTAGTCCGCGCCCGCGTGGTGGCGTTGGGCCGCGTACAGCAGCGCCTTGGACGGCACGCAACCGATGTGCGGGCACGAGCCGCCGAACCAGCGACGGTCGATCACCGCGACGGTGGCGCCGAGCTCGCGGGCCTTGTGGGCGGTCCCCTCGCCGGCCGGGCCGGCGCCGATCACGACGAAGTCGAAGCTGGGCATGCCCTCAGTCTGCCTGCACGCTGGCGCGCTGTCGCCTCGCCTCGTACAGCAGGACGGCGGCGGCGATCGAGACGTTGAGGCTGTCGGCGACGCCGAGCATCGGTAGCCTGACGGGCGCGACGTCGTCCCCCGACCAGGTGTCCGTGAGCCCCGACGTCTCGCTGCCGAGCACGATCGCGACGGCGCCCCGGAGGTCAGCGTCGGTGTAGGCGGTCGGGGCATCGACGCGTGCCGTGACGACCTGCAAGCGCGCCTCGCGCAACCAGGTCCGCACCGCGGCCGATGGCGCGGCGGCGACCGGGATCGAGAACACGGTGCCCTGCGACGCCCGGATCGCGTTCGGGTTGAACAGGTCGGTGCGGGGATCCGCGGCGATGACGAGATCGGCGCCCGCGCCGTCGGCCGAGCGCAACACCGCGCCGAGGTTGCCGGGCTTCTCGACGCCCTCCACGACGACGACCAGGGCGCCGGCGGGCAGCGAGACGGCGTCGAGCGAGGTGTCGGGGATGCGCGCGACAGCGACGACTCCCTCGCCCCGGTCGCCGTAGGCAAGGGTGTCGATGACGGTGCCGCTGACCTCGATGACCTCGGCGCCGACGGCACGCGCCGCCTCGACGACCGCAGCCGCGGGAGCCCCGATGCGATCCGGGTCCACGTACACCTCGACCACCCTGGCCCCGCCGGCGATCGCCCTCGTGAGCTCGCGGATCCCGTCGATGAGCGTGAGACCGGCCTCGTCGCGCGCCCGCCGGTCGCGAAGCGCTGCCGCCGCCCGGACGCGTGGGTTGCGGGTGCTGCTCAGCGCGACGTCGGCCACGACGTCATCTTCGCAGACCGGTCAGCGGGCGGGCCAGCGTGCCCACGACCCCAGTCGCAGGACGTTGCCGCTCGTGGCGGTGAGCCGCATCTCCCCGCTGCCGGCGGCGACTCCGAGATGCTCGCGACACAGGGCGGCGAGGCGCTCGCCGTCGAATCCCGGGGTGTGTGCCGTGAGCAGCACGAGACCGGGCCGGGGGCCGAGCAGGGCCGCGAGGTCGTCGAGCAGCGGCGGGAGGTCGGTGTCGATCTTCCAGGGCGAGACGCCATGCCCGTAGCTCGGCGGGTCGACGACCACGCCGTCGTAGACCTTCCCGCGCCGTCGTTCGCGGCGGACCACGGTCCGGACGTCGTCGGCGAGCCAGCGCACGGGCAGGTCCGCGAGGCCCGATGCCTCCGCGTTCCGGCGGGCCCAGGCGACCGCGGGTCGTGACGCGTCAACGTGGGTGACCCGCGCGCCGGCGCGGGCGCAGGCGAGCGTCGCGCCGCCGGTGTACCCGAACAGCGAGAGCAGCTCCGGCGGACGGCCCAGGCCGGCGCCGGCGGCCCGGACCGCCCCGTCGAGCCAGCCCCAGGTCGCCGCGTGCTCGGGGAAGAGCCCGAGCTGGCCGCCCGCCGCGGGCCGGCACTCGAGCTGGAGGCCGCCCACGTTCACCGTCCAGCCCGGTCGGTCGCCGTTCCGCGCCCACGCCCCGGCCGTCCAGCGCAGCGGCGCTCGCCGCCACTCTGCGGCCGTGAGCCGCCGGGGCATCACCGCGCTCGGCGCCGTGCGGTCGACGATCACGTCGCCGAAGCGCTCGAGGCGGCGGCCGTCGCCGCAATCGATCAGTTCGAGGTCGCCCACGGCGTCATGGTGGCATGCATCGCCCGCCGACCGGGCAAGAGCGTGTAGTGTCTGTCGCCGCAGGCGCGTTTTGCCTGTCGCAGCAGGAAAGGACGCCGCCGTTGGACGACCTGTGGGCGTGCCCGAGCTGCCACTCGCTCAACGTTCGAAGCGCCCGTCGCTGCTACAAGTGCAAGGAGAAGCGCCCGGCCGCTGTCACGGCCGATGCCGCTCCTTTGGATACGACGACGCCTGCGCCAGAGCCTTCGACAAAGCCGACCACGCAGAAGGCGACCACGCCAACGGAGCCTGCGCCTGCACCCGAGGCTGCTCCGGCAGCCCCGACCAAGGAGCCAGCGCCCAAGAGAAGGGTGTTCGGGAGGTCGGCCCGATCGGTCGCCGAGGGGTCCGCCGCGGCCGCAGTGGCGCCAGACGTGCCGGTGGCGCCAGACCCGCCCGAGGTCCCGGTTGCCGCACCGGAGGCGTCAGTCATCCCGGAGGAGGCGTTGGCCGCCCAACAGGAGCCAACAGCCGCCCCGTCGGAGGCCTTGGCCGATGCGGAGGAGCCGGCCCCAGACCCGGGGGAGGCGACGGACGACGAACCGCCCGTGGACGCGGCCGCACGGCTCGCCTCAGTCGTCGGTGACGCCCCCGACGTTGCCGCAGCACCCGAGCTGGTTGCCACGCCCGAGCCGGGGGCGACGCCCGAGCCGGCCCCGCCGAAGCCTGCCAACATGCCGCCACCGGTCGACTGTGTCGCGTGCGGTAAGCCGATCTTCACCTCGGACCGCTACTGCGCCAGCTGCGGCCACCGGGTGGGAGCCCCGCTCGCGGCATCAGGGGCGGTCGGCGCATCAGCGTTCGCGGCGCGGCCCGTCTGGCCGCGCGATATGGCAACACCGATCGCGCCGGCGTCGCGCTCATCGAGGCTCCCGTTCAGGCCGGTCGCCGCGATCCTGACCGGCATCGCGCTGTTCGCGTTCGGAGTGTTCATCGGTCTGGAGGTCCTGACGCCGGAGCCGATCACTGCCGGCCGGGGCACAGACGTGACCCTGCCGACGCCGAGTCCGACCCCCATCGTGCATACCCTCACGGTGAACGTGGCCATCGACGAGTCGCGGGGGAGCCTCGAAGACACGCTGGGCACGATCGCCATGGGCGCGCCGTGCGAGCCATCCGCGGGCACGTTCCCCGACCTCCGGCCCGGAACCCCCGTCCTCGTGGCGGACCAGGCCGGCACGATCATCGCCAAGGCGAGCCTCTCGGAGGGCCGCAAGTCCGGCGTCAGCACGTGTGCCTTCACGGCCAAGGCGCCGGTGCCCGAAGCGACGTTCTACCGGATCGTGCTCGGCGATCGGGCAGCGAACGTGCTGGCGATCGACGCCCTGTCCAGCGCCGCCTGGACCACGGAGCTGCGCTTCGTCGCGAGGCCCTGATCGAGCGTCGCCGGTCAGAAGCCCAGGGCGGTCGTGGCCGCCGCCACGCCCGGGCCGAGCATCCCCATGACGTTGGTCAGGGCGCCGAACAGTCCGACCGCGGCGACCATCAGCGCGAGGCGCCGCGGTGAGCCGACCTTCCGCGCGTACAAGGCGAGGATGATCATCACGGCCAGCAGCCCGAGGATCTTGGTCGCCGCCACCGGAGCGAAGCCGCCGGCGGCGTAGACCTGGCCGAGCGGGCCCACCTCGCCGTCCGGGCCAAGCAGGCGAGCCACCACGCCGAAGCTCGCGAGGTCGACGAGCTGCGCCGCGATGACGAGCAGCACCGTCACGCGCGCCAGGGACCGCCGTTCCACAGCCGTCACGTCGTCACCGATCCGAGGGCACACCGGCCCGGCCAACGTAGTGTCAGGACTCAACCGGATTGTGGCGCACCGCACCTATCCGCGCATCACCGCACCGAACTGCACGGTGCGTGCTGGCACCACTGTCGGTGTCCTCACGGGGCCCGGGAGGCCCGAGGCCTGCGCCCTGACGACCACGGGCGCCGTGCTATCCTGCGCGCCCGAAGGGCGATTAGCTCAGCTGGTTAGAGCGCATGCTTGACATGCATGAGGTCACTGGTTCGAGTCCAGTATCGCCCACCATTCCAGGCCTCCGGGCCTGCGGACAGATAGCGCGTCGAGCGGGACGCGCCCCATTGGGACGTCGCCAGAGAGCCGGGGCCACGGCTGCAAGCCCCGACGGACACGACCGATGACGGCACCACCCGCGAGCGGCCGGTGAACCGGCCCGGGATCCGCCCGTTAGCGCGGCTCGAGCGCACGACGGCATCGCGGCGAGCGATGCGGCCGTGAAGGCGGGTGGAACCGCGGGAGGTCGGACCTCTCGTCCTGTCGGACGGGAGGTTCTGTGATTCTCGGGAGAAGCGAGATGGCCGAAGACCAGGCAGGCGCCGCGGCAGTCGCGGGCGAAGACGACGAGCCGGAGTTCGAGGCGCCGCAGCGCGGTTCGGTGGACGAGCTGCTCGATGCCGGCGCCCACGCGCCGATCGATGCCATGCGCCACAGCACCGCGCACGTGATGGCCGAGGCCGTCCTCGACCTGTTCCCAGGCGCGAAGCTCGGCATCGGGCCCGCCATCGACAACGGCTTCTACTACGACTTCGAGCTGCCGCGCGCCCTGTCGCCCGACGACCTGGCCGCCATCGAGGCCCGGATGGGGGAGAGCATCAAGGCCGACCACCCGTTCGTGCGCAAGGAGCTGCCGTTCGACGAGGCGCGCGCCATCGTCGACGGGGAGGGCCAGGCCTTCAAGGTCGAGATCCTCGACGACCTGCGGGCGAAGGCCGAGGCGGCCGGTGAGCCGGCACCGGTCACGACGTTCTACGAGCACGGGCCGTTCCACGATTTGTGCCGCGGGCCCCACGTCGAGTCGACCGGCAAGATCGGCCCGTTCAAGCTGCTCTCCGTCTCGGGTGCCTACTGGCGCGGCGACCAGGCGCGGGCGTCGATGCAGCGGATCTACGGCACCGTCTGGGAGACCCAGGAGGAGCTGGACCAGTTCCTGTGGCGGCGGGAAGAGGCGAAGAAGCGCGACCACCGCCGCCTCGGCGTGCAGCTCGACCTGTTCAGCTTCCACGATGTCGCGCCTGGGTCGGCGTTCTGGCATCCCAAGGGCTGGCGCCTGTACCAGACCCTGCGGGGCGCGATGCGCGAGCTCCAGGATCGGCGTGGCTACGAGGAGATCTACACGCCGCCGCTCGTGCACCAGAAGCTGTGGGAGCAGTCCGGGCATTGGGCGCTCTACCGCGACAACATGTACCTCGTCGATGTCGAGGGGCAGTGGTTCAGCCTCAAGCCGATGAACTGCCCCGAGTCGACATTCATCTATCGGTCGCGGCTGCGGTCGTACCGCGACCTGCCGCTCCGTCTGTCCGAGTACGGCGTGCTGCATCGCAATGAGCTCTCGGGCGTGCTGTCGGGCCTCACCCGGGTGCGCCACTTCGTGACCGACGACGCGCACATCTACGTCCGGCCGGACCAGATCGCCGCCGAGATCGAGGCGCTGATGGGCGAGCTCCGCGAGTCGTACGGCTGGTTCGGCCTGACGCCGACGCTCACGTTCGGCACGAGGCCGGACAAGGCCCTTGGCGACCCCGCGGTGTGGGCGGAGACCGAAGCGATCATGCGCGCCGAGCTCGACCGTTCGGGCCTCCAGTACCGGGTCAAGGAGAAGGACGGCGCGTTCTACGCGCCCAAGCTCGACATCCAGATCACCGACGCGCTCGGGCGCGAGTGGCAGACGGCGACGATCCAGGTCGACCGCGTGATGCTGCCCGAGCAGTTCGACCTCCACTACATCGACGAGAACGGCCAGCAGCAGCGGCCCGTCGCGATCCACCGGGCGATCTACGGGTCGTTCGAGCGCTTCATCGGCGTCCTGACCGAGCACTTCGCGGGCGCGTTCCCGCTGTGGTGCGCCCCGGTCCAGGCCGTCGTGATCCCGATCGCCGACCGGCACGTTGAGGCCGCCGAGGCCCTGGCGGTCGAGCTGCGGGCCGCGGGCGTGCGGTTCGTCGAGGTCGACGCCTCCGACAACCGGATGCAGAACAAGATCCGGCTGGCGCAGGGGCAGAAGGTCCCGTACATGCTGATCCTGGGCGACCGCGAGGTCGAGGCCCGGACGGCATCGGTTCGCCGCCGGGGCGCGACGAAGGACGAGCCACAGGAGACACTCGCCTGGTCCGACCTCGCGGCGCGGCTGGGCGCCGAGATCCGCGAACGACGGCCGGGGTAGGACCGTCAGTTCCCAGCCGGGAGGAAGATCCTGAGATCGCCGATCTGCCGCTCGACGGGTAGGCGCGCCCGGATCGGCGCCCACGTCTCCTCGGTCAGGCCGAGGGCGCTCGCGGGGCGGATGAACAGGGCGGCGTCGCTGCCGCTGAAGTAGTCACGCATGATCGCCTGGTACTCGACCTGTCGGGGGCGCGTTCGGTCCTTCCCGGTCAGGTCGCGATCCGTGTCATACGAGACGCCCGTGGGGCTGACGAGCAGGGGGCATCCATTGTTCAGCACGCGCTGCAGCGTGTTCGTCAGGATCAGGACGGTCGGATTGTCCGAGGTGGGGCAACGGGCGTCGGCGATCAGCTCGCCGACCGCGCGGCTCGGGAACGGCACGCTCGGTCGGGGGAACCCGACGAGCCTTGGCCAGACGGCAACGACGAGCAGGCAGGCCAGCCCCGCGACATAGACGGCGCCGACGGCCCTCGAGGCACGCACCGAGAGGCCTGGCAGTTCGATCAATGCTGCGGCGACGCCGCCGATCGACAGGGCGGCCGCGGCCGCCATCCACCCCGAGTAGTGGCCGAAGTAGGACGGCGTGACAAGCAGGAACCCGCACTGCGCCAGGAACAGCGCGACCCATAGCCGAACCACCGGTCGGCGCCACGCGAGCCACAGGACCGCCACGACGACGACGACGGCGATCACGATCGGAATGAGCCCGCCCAGCGGGAGGTCGGCGAAGCCGGATGGCAGGCCCTCCATCGCGCGGATGCGGTTTGGAATCGGCGGACCGCCCGCGCCTCGGCCGATCTGGTCGAAGATAACCAGCCGGACCATCTTCTCGCCGGCGGCCGCCAGGAACGGGAGGAACGCGAGCGCCACCGCGCCGATCCCGCCGAGCGCGTACGCGACCATCGGCCGCAACCATCCCCCCGGTTGTCGCCACACGCGCAGCAGCAGCCACACGAACACCACGGCCGCGACCACGACGCCCCAGATCTGGATCGCGCACGACGCCCCGAGGAGCGCCCCCACCAGCAGCGCCTTGCGCCAGGTGACGGTCGGCGACGCCTCGGAACGCGGATAGGTGAGTGCCAGCAGGGCGAGCAGGAGGAGCGCCGTCTGTGGGGCGATCAACCACGTGGACCGCTCGACCCTTGCTGCGACGATCCACACGGCGTACATCGCCGCGGCGGCGAGCGCGGTCGAGCGCCCTCCACGCGAGCCGACCAGACCGACGAGGAACGTGTTCAGGCCGCCCAGGACCATGAACCCGACCCGGGCGGCTGCGAAGGCGGTCGAGTCCGACACCAGCCAGCTGAGCGCGGCGAACGGCGACAGCACGTACACGATCCCGGGCGGGTGAAGCATCGGAAAGTCGCGGTAGACGACCCGTCCGTCGGCCAGCGCGAGCGCCGTCCCCATGTAGACGCCGTCGTCGTAGTCGACGAAGCCGCGCACGCCGCCGGTCAGCAGCATCGGCACGAGGCGGATCAGAAATGCCGCGACGGCGAGCCCGGCGAGCTGCAGCAGCAGGGTGCGGTCGACGCCGAGTCGCTCCGCGAAGGTCGCGCGCGGCGACGAAGCCCGCATGCCTTCCTCCAGTTCCGGGCGGCTCGCACGCCGGCGTCCGAGACATCGCCGCCAGTAGCCTACGTCGTCCTCTCGACATCGTGCCCCGCGCCGGCGGAGACTGTGTCGGCCGGCGCGATCAGCGAGTCTCCCGGGCCGGGACGTCGCGTACACTCGGCCCTCACGCATCGTCCGGCGATCGGGGAACGAATGGCGCGCAGCAGGAGTCTTCCGGCGCCCTGGGCGGTCGTGGCCGTCACAGGTGCCTTCCTGCTGGCCGCCTGTGCCGCGTCAACCCCGACGCCCGCCCCGGACGACTCCGCGGGCGCCGCCAGCCCGGGCACGACCTCGTCGGCCGGCGAGCCGAGCGCAGCCGATGTCGGCGCCGCCTCCTCGCTCGTCTCGGCCGTTCGCCTGGACAGCCCCGACTCGCTCGCGTCGATCGAAGGGGTTCGGTTCACGCCGGCGGGATCGAAGGCAGCCGCCGACCTCCTGGCGTCAGGCGCCAGCGGCGATGCCCTGTGGGCCGCGACGTACGTCTACGCGAGCTCCGGCGACAGTCCCGAACCGTTGCGCGCCATCGCGACGAACACCGGCGCCAGTCCGTCGGTCCGGGTCATGGCGGCCGCGGGCCTCCTCGGGCGCGGCGACATCGCCGGCTTCGAGCCCCTCATCGCGGCGCTTGCCACATCCGATCCGATGGACGGGATGGAGCCCGCGGGGACGACGTCCGAGTTCGCGGCCGACGTCCTCGAGCGATATGCGAAGGCCGGGTTCGGGCCCGCGCTGACGGCGTCGGAGGACGAACGGGCCGCGAGCCAGGCCCAGTGGCGGGCATGGCTGGACGCGAATCGCGCCACCCTGCAGTTCGATCCCGCGTCCGAATCCTGGGTGACGAAGTGAGGCGCCTGCCGCTGATCGTCGCCGCGGCGTTCGCCCTGGTCCTGTTCTCGAGCGCCGGCTCGCTGGTCCAGGCGGATACGACGTTCACGCCGAGTGGCGCGGTCACGTTCAAGGTCGATCACGACGCGAAGACCATCACCGCAACCGTGAAGCTGGCGTTCTACAACCGCAGCTGCGGCGTGGGCCAGTCCTGCGACGCGCCGGTGGGGGACGTGGCCCGGATCGTGCGCGCGATCGAGGCCATGTGGAACACCGGTCAGAAGGTGAAGTGCTACACGTTCTCCGTCGTCGTCGATGGCCGGACCGTCTCCAGTCAGGCGGATGCCGGCCGGAATGAGGTCGACGTCGGGCTGGACTACGGCCCGGTGCCGGTCCGCGCCTTCGTCCACGGCGAGTACAACGTCGCGACGACGACCGACCCGCTGAGCGGCTCGCCCGACAACCGGATCGACCCGGTCCACGACCCGGCCTCGCCGACGACGTGGCCAGGGAGGACGTACGACCAGACATACGCGCATGAGTTCGGCCACATCCTCGGCCTCGACGACAACTACGACCCCGCGCGGCCGGGGTTCCCGGTTCCGGGGACGTCCGACGACCTCATGTTCCGCAAGCAGGGCGACGTCACCGCAGAGATGGTCAAGCGCGTCGTCGAGCGCAGCGGCCAGGTCGAGCTCGAGGACCTGGAGTGTGGCTGGACCACCAACGCCGACACGCCGCTGGGCACTGTCCGGGGCACGCATTGCGAGGGCCTCGGGGGTGAGTGGACGATCAACGGTGACGAGAAGCTCCTGAGCCGCGGCACGGTGACGTCGCTGTGGAACGTCACCATCGACCCCACGACCCTGGCGGGCAAGTTCCGCCACGAGAAGATCCAGGACATCAAGCCGACGATCACAACCAGCAACCAGAAGGGGTCCGCGCGCATCGTGAAGGGCCAGGATGGCCGCGTCACGATGACCCTTGACGCGGGCCCGATCAGGATGAAGGCAACAACCCCGTTCGGCAGTCGCACGATCACGGTCCAGGGCGAGGAGCAGGAGTTCATCTGGGAGCCTGACGACGGCACGGCGTGTCCCGACGGTTGAGGCCGTCCACGGTGACTCGCTCGGGGTCCTGAGCGCGCCGCGGACCGCATCTGGGCAACCTCGCGCAAGGCCCTCGCCCCGTTGCTGGCGTTCGAACCCCTGTGCTATCCTCCCGCGGCGACCGCGCCGGTCGTGGGATCGCGCGCGCCGCAGCAAAAGACCTCGAATGAAGGGGACGACGACATCAGCCGAGACCTGCGCGTAAACCAGATGATCCGTGTCCCACAGGTGCGGGTCGTCGACGATGAGGGCCAGCAGCTGGGCGTCATGCCGACCCCACAGGCGCTCACCATGGCGCAGGAGCGTGGGCTCGACCTCGTTGAGGTCGCGCCGACGGCAGCTCCGCCGGTGGTCCGCTTTCTCGACTTCGGCCAGTACAAGTACGAGCTGACGAAGCGCGAGAAGGAAGCCAAGCGGAAGCAGCGAGCCGTTGAGTTCAAGGAAGTCCGCCTGACGCCGAAGATCGGCCAGGGCGACTTCGACACCAAGGTCCATCGCGCGATCGAGTTCCTCGAGGACGGCGACCGGATCAAGGTGACCGTCCGGTTCCGCGGACGCGAGCTCACGCACCCGGAGATCGGGCGCAACCTCCTCGCGAAGTTCGGCGATGCGGTCAAGGACCACGGGACCGTGGACCGCCTCCCGATCCTCGAAGGAAAATCGATGTTCATGACGCTCGCCTCGGTCCACAAGCCGAGGGTCCACGAGCATCGGGTCGGCGGCCATCGGGCCGACGACGAACACTCGCCAGAGCCGGCCCTCGGGCTGGACGGCGAGGAGACGACCGTCGACGTAGAGCCGGCGGCCGTCGCCGAACCGGCCGCGGTGGCCGAGGCGGCGCCAACGGAACCGGAGCCGGTCGCCGAACCGAAGCCGGCAGCGGAACCGAAGCCCGCACCGGAACCGAAGCCGGCGGCCGCCAAGCCGGCCGCAGCCAAGCCAGCGGCCGCAGCGAAGGCGGCCACCATCGCAGAGACAACGCCGATCGCCGAGGCCTCGCCGGCCGCGGAACCCGAGCCCAAGACGGAATCGACGCCGGTCCCCGAGGCCGCGCCAGTAGGAGAGTGAGACCAGCGTGCCGAAGATGAAGACCCACAAGGGGACCCAGAAGCGCGTTGGCGTCACGGGCAGCGGGAAGTTCATCCGCGTGAAGTCGTGGCGCGGTCACCACCTCGAGATCAAGTCCTCTCGCCGCACCCGCCGCTACGCGGGCAAGTCGGTCATTGGCCCGCAGCACCAGGAGCAGCTTCGCCGGCTCCTGCCGAACCTCTAGGAGCGTTTTCGATGGCACGCGTCAAGCGGGGCGTCACGTCCCACAAGCGCCACAAGCGCCTGCTCAACGGCGCCGAAGGGCGAAGGGGCACGAACAGCAAGCTCGTCAAGCGGGCCCGCGAGTCCCAGCTCCATGCGCTCGCCTATGCGACCCGCGACCGGAAGCAGCGCAAGCGCGACATGCGCGAGCTGTGGATCATCCGCATCAACGCGGCGGCCCGCCAGAACGGGATCACCTACGGCAGGTTCATCGCCGGCCTCAAGAAGGCCAACGTCGATCTCGACCGCAAGATCCTCGCCGACCTCGCCGTGCGCGACGCCGCGACCTTCGGCCGGATCGCCGAGGTCGCTCGAACCGCCTGACACTCCGGTCACCCCTGTTCGAACCCTCGACGTCGCCGACGGTCGAGGGTTCGTGATTCAAGGATCCACCGCCCGATGGACCTCGCCCAGCTGACCAGCGACCTCGAGGCGCTGCGCGTGCGCGCGACGTCCGAGGCCGACGGCGCGCCCGACACCGCGGCGCTCGACGCCATCGAGATCGACGTCCTGGGCAAGAAGGGCGACCTGACCGCGATCCTGCGCGGGATCGGTGCGCTGCCGGCCGAGGACCGCCCCAAGGTGGGCGCCATCGCCAACACCGTGCGCGTCGCCGTCGAGGGCGCCCTGGCTGCCTCGCGGGCCCGGCTGGGCGGCGCCGAGCTCGCCACGCGCCTGGCCGCCGAGGCGACCGACGTCACCACCCCCGGCCGTCCGATCCGGCGCGGGTCCCTGCACCCGATCATCGAGACGGCGCGCGAGATCGCCGAGGTCTTCGCGCAGTTCGGGTTCGTCGTCTACGAAGGCCCCGAGATCGAGGACGACGTCACCAACTTCCAGATGCTCAACATCCCGCCCGACCACCCCGCGCGGGACCTGTGGGACACGCTGTACCTCGACGTTGATGGACGCCTGCTGCGGACGCACACGAGCCCGGGCCAGATCCACGTCATGCGCCGCGAGCAGCCGCCGATCCGAGCCCTGCTGCCCGGTCGCTGCTTCCGCTACGAGGCGGTCGACGCCAGCCATGCCTCCGAGTTCTTCCAGGTCGAAGGCCTGATGATCGACGAGGGCACGTCGATGGCCCATCTGCGGGGCCTGCTCGATCAGTTCGCCCACGCGATGTTCGGCGCCGACCGTGCGACGCGCTTCCGCCCCGGCTATTACCCGTTCACCGAGCCGTCGGTGGCGTTCGACATCCTGTGCGTCATCTGCGACGGGGCGAAGTGCCCGGCCTGCTCGAAGACCGGATGGATGACGATCCTCGGTGCCGGCATGGTCCATCCCGTCGTGCTCCGCTACGGCGGGCTCGACCCGGAGCGGTACCAGGGCTTCGCATTCGGCATGGGCGTCGAGCGGATCGCGAACCTGCGCCACGCGGTCGGCGACCTGCGGCTGTACATGGAGAACGACCTGCGCTTCCTCGGGGCCTTCCGATGAGGGTGCCGCTGTCCTGGCTGCGCGAGTTCGTCGACGTCGAGCTGACGCCCGAGCAGCTGGCCGAGCGCCTCACGCTGCTCGGGATGGAGGTCAAGTCGATCGAGCGCTGGGGTGCCGACTGGGAGCAGGTGGTCACGGGCGAGCTGTTGACCGTCGAACGGCACCCGCGCGCCGACCGCCTGAGCCTGACCACGGTCACGTTCGGCGACGGCGGCGAGCCGCTCTCGATCGTGTGCGGAGCAACCAACATCGCGCCCGGCCAGCGGATCCCCGTCGCGCTCCCGGGCGCCGTGCTCCCCGGCAACCGCCGGATCGAGCGGGCCGAGAAGATGGGCGTGGTCTCGAACGGCATGCTGTGCTCGGGCGAGGAGCTGCGCCTCACCGGCGACGGCGACGGCATCCTCATCCTGCCGGCCGACACGCCCCTGGGCGTGCCGCTGGTCGACCTGTACGGCGACGACGTGCTCGACGTGGACGTCAAGCCCAACCGCGGCGACGCGCTGTCGATCGTGGGCCTCGCGCGGGAGGTGGCCGCGGCCACGGGCCGGGAGATCCGCTTCCCGACGGTCGAGGTCGAGGAGGGCGACGGCCCCGCGACGAGCGAGCGCCTGGTCGTCGACGTCCGCGACCCCGACCTGTGCACCCGGTTCGTCGGCCGCTGGGTGAGCCGCGTGACCATCGCGCCGTCGCCGGACAACGTCCAGATGCGCCTCCTCGCCGCGGGCCAGCGACCGGTCTCGAACGTCGTCGACGCCTCCAACTACGTGATGCTCGAGCTGGGCAAGCCGGTCCACACGTTCGACGCGGCGGCCGTCCACGCCGGGCCTGACGGCCGCGCCACGATCGTCGTGCGGCGCGCGGAAGCGGGGGAGCGCCTCGAGACCCTCGACCACGTGCAGCGCGACCTGACACCGGACATGCTGCTGATCGCCGATGGCGCCGGCCCGATCGGCCTCGCGGGCGTCATGGGCGGGGCGACGTCCGAGGTGTCGGACGCGACGACGAACGTGATCATCGAATCGGCCGTGTTCGATCCGGTCAGCATCCGGCGGACCGCACAGCGGCTCGCGCTGCGATCGGAGGCGAGCAGCCGCTTCGAGAAGGGCCAGGAGCACCGCATGGCCCGGATTGGCGCCGATCGCACGGCACAGCTCGTTCACGAGTGGGCCGGAGGCACCATCGCGAAGGGGCGAGTCGACACCGCACCGGCCGAGCCCGGATCCTCGCGTGTGGCGTTCCGACCCGCGCGCATCAACCGCCTGCTCGGCACCGACCTGTCCGCGGACGAGCAGCGGAGCCTGCTCGCGAGGGTCGGGATCGAGACCGAGCCGGCCGCGGCCGACGAGGCCGTGATCGTGGCCCTCCGTCCGGAGCTGCTGACGGTCGCCGCCGGCGCGGGGTCGGCGCTCGCCGCGCTCGTCCCGACGTGGCGGCGCGACGTGGCGATCGAGGCCGATCTCGCAGAAGAGGTGGCGCGGGTCCGCGGGTACGAGCTCGTGCCGTCACTCACGCCGCACACCGCGATGCCGCCGTTCCGGCCATCGCCGCTCGAGGTGCGGGAGCTCGTCCGCGAGATCCTTGTCGGGGCCGGACTGACGGAGGTTGTCACGACGGCACTGGTCTCGCCGCGGCACATCGAGGTGTTCGCGCTGGCGACGGACGTGCCATCGGTCGGCGACGAGGCCCAGCCGGCGGCGGGGACCATCGCGGCGACGAACCCACTCTCGCGCGATCACTCGCTGCTCCGGCGCAACCTCATCGGCAGCCTGCTCGACGTGGTCGGGACGAACCTGCGGCACGGGATCGAGGACGTCGCCGTGTTCGAGATCGGCAAGGGCTACGCCCGGGATGGCGACGAATCGGGCGAGTGGTGGCGGCTCGGCTTCGCCCTGCTCGGGTCGGCCGAGCCACCGGCGTGGAACCGGCCGTCGCGCGGCTATGACCTCGACGATGCCAAGGGCCTGGTCGACCTGCTGGCGAGCCGGTTGAGTCTCGGCCACCCCAGCTACCGCGCCGAGGGTGGCGAAGCCGTGTTCCATCCGGGCCGTACGGCACGCGCCGAGATCCCCGGACGCTTGCACGCCCTCGTCGGCCAGCTGCACCCGGCCACGGTGGAGGCGTGGGAGCTGCGGACGAGCCACGCGGTGATCGTCGGCGAGATCGCGCTCGAGGGCCTCGCAGAAGGCCGCCTGGCGCCCGAGCGGGCTCCCGCGGTCGGCCGGCATCCGGAGGTCGACCGTGATCTCGCGATCGTGGTGCCCGAGACGACGGCCGCAGCCGCGGTGCAGGCGGCGATCACGGCCCGCGGTGGCGAGCTGCTACGCGACGTCCGGCTGTTCGACATCTATCGAGGCGTGCCCCTCGGCGCCGCCGAGAAGAGCCTGGCCTATCGGCTGCGATTTGGAGCGCCCGATCGGACGCTGACCGAGGCCGAGATCGAAGCGGCGGTCGCCGCCATCGTCGCCGGTCTTCCTGCGGTGGGCGGGCGCCTCCGCGCCTGATCCCGCGGCCGGGGCGCGTTCACGCACCAGTTGCGCACGGATAAGGCGTCCGAACCCGTTGCGGCGGCCGATCGCACGCTGCTACCCTTCGGCGGAGTTCGGGTCCAACGCGGCCAGCCCACCGTCACGAGGGTTTGCGTGAACATCTCCGACACCCTTCGCCAGATCAACATGTTCGACATCGTCCTGATCATCTACCTGTTCGGATTCTTCATCCTCGGGTTCATCCAGGGCACGATCCGCCGCCTGATCGGCATCGCAACGATCACCTTCTCGTTCTTCCTGGCGCTCCAGTTGAACGACATCTGGCTGGGCAACTTCCTGGCCACCAACTGGACGCAGTATCCGAAGGAGTACTCGATCATGATCGGGTACCTGGTGATCTTCGTCGCCGCGTCGGTCGCGTTCGCCCTGGTCGTCCAGGGCACCTACACCAGGTTGCCCCTGTTCGCGAAGTATCCGGTGCTCGACGAGATCCTGGGTGGGGTGTTGGGGATCGTGCAGGGGTTCCTGCTGCTGCTGTTCGTCACGTTCATCCTCGATCAGTACTTCCTGTACACGAGCATCCCGCCCGACGACAGCGAGTTCGAGATCCTGCGGACGTTCTGGACCGCGGTCGACGGCTCCACCATCGG
>DATDJA010000003.1:0-2650 GCA_036520795.1 Candidatus Limnocylindrales bacterium | reverse complement strand
GCGGCGAGGAGCTCGAGGCGACGTCAGACGAACACGAGTCCCTCCTGCCGGTGGCGGTCACGGTGCCCGGCAACGGCAACGGCGACGGGGATCTCGACCTCGACATCGAGATCGACGAGGACTTCCTCCAGCGCGTCCGCGACATCTAGACGTGGGCCGGGCGGTCCGCCCGCCCGCCTGACCGGTCGCGGTAATTGGCCGCAAAGGACCCGGTGCTACACTCCCGGCCGCCATGCCGAAGCACCTCGTGATCGTGGAATCGCCCGCCAAGGCGCGGACCATCGAGCGCTACCTGGGCGACGACTACCAGGTCCTCGCCTCTTACGGCCACGTCCGCGACCTGCCCGAGAACCCCGGCAAGGGCAAGCTCGGCGTCGACGTCGACCACGACTTCGCGCCGGAGTACGTGATCCCCGACGACCGGCGCAAGCAGGTCTCCGCGATCGAGAAGGCCGCCCGCGGGGCGGTCGACGTCTATCTCGCGACCGACCTCGACCGCGAGGGCGAGGCGATCGCCTGGCACGTCGCCGAAGCGGCCAACGTTCCCGCCGCCAAGACGCGCAGGGTCACGTTCAACGAGATCACGGAGGGCGCGATCCGCGAGGCGTTCGCCAGCCCGCGTGAGATCGACCGCAACCTCGTGGATGCGCAGCAGGCCCGCCGCATCGTCGACCGCCTCGTCGGCTACACCCTCAGCCCGCTCCTGTCCCGCAAGGTGCGCGGCGGCCTGTCGGCCGGCCGCGTGCAGTCCGTGGCGCTGCGGATGGTCGTGGAGCGCGAGCGCGAGATCCGGGCATTCACCGCCCGCGAGTACTGGACGCTCGAGGCCCTGCTCGCCACGCCCGACGGCAGCCAGCTGGTCGCCGAGCTCGTCCGGATCGCCGGCAAGCCGCTCGACGTCGCCGACGAGGAGACCGCGAACGGGCACGCCGCCGCGCTGCGCAAGCTCCAGCCGGTCGTCGAGTCGATCACCAAGCGCCAGTCGAAGCGCAACCCCTCGCCGCCGTTCACGACCAGCACGCTCCAGCAGGAGGCGAGCCGCAAGCTGAGTTTCAGCCCCAAGCGGACGATGAGCATCGCCCAGCGGCTGTACGAGGGCGTCGACACCCCCGATGGGCACGTCGGCCTGATCACCTACATGCGGACCGACTCGACGGCGATCGCGGGCGTCGCGATGGCGGAGGCCCAGGGCGTCATCAAGGACCGCTTCGGCGAGCGCTATGGGACCGGCAAGGGCCGGGTCTACAAGACCAGCGCGAAGGGCGCCCAGGAGGCGCACGAGTCGATCCGCCCGACATCCTTCGAGCGGGACCCGGAGGCCATGCGCTCGGCGCTCAAGCCCGAGGAGTACCGCCTCTACCGCCTGATCTGGCAGCGGGCCATCGCCTCGCAGATGGCGCCCAAGGAGCTCGAGACCACGACGGCCGAGCTCGAGGCAGGCGACTACCGGCTTCGCGCCTCGGCGACCCGGACCCTGTTCGACGGCTTCGCCCGGGTCTACACGGAGGGCCAGGACGACGCCGCCGAGGAGGCCGAGCGCACGCTGCCGCCGCTGGCCAAGGGCGACGTCACCCGCGTGCTCGACGTCACGCCCAGCCAGCACTTCACCGAGCCCCCGCCGCGGTTCACGGAAGCGACGTTGATCAAGGCGCTCGAGGAGCACGGCATCGGCCGCCCGTCGACGTATGCCGCGACGATCTCGACGATCGTCGATCGAGGCTATGTCCGGATCGAGGAGCGGCGCCTGCATCCCGAGGAGATCGGCGAGATCGTGACCGACTTCCTGGTCCTGTACTTCAGCGAGTACGTGGACCTCGCGTTCACGGCCCGGATGGAGGAGGAGCTCGACGAGGTCGCCGAGGGCGGCCGGGCGTGGGTCCCGCTCCTGCGGGCGTTCTTCGGCCCGCTCAAGGAGCGCGTCGACGAGGTCCGCAAGACCGTCAAGCGCAGCGACATCACCACCGAGGCCAGCGACGAGGTCTGCTCGGAGGGCCACCCGATGGTCATCCGCCTCGGCCGCAACGGGAAGTTCCTCGCCTGCTCGACCTACCCCGAGCACAAGGAGACGCGCCCCCTGCCGGGGGAGGAGGCGCCCAAGCTCGAGGGGGACGGCGATCCCTGCCCGCAGTGCGGCGAGGGCATCCTCACGACCCGGCGCGGCAAGTTCGGTGCGTTCGTCGGCTGCTCGCGCTATCCGGACTGCACGTACATCCGCCGGGACGGCCCGCCGCCGCCCGATCAGCTCCCGTTCGAGGTGATGTGCCCCAAGAACGGCGACGGCAAGCTCGTGGCGCGTCGCGCGCGGCGGACCGGCAACGTCTTCTGGGGGTGCTCCAACTACCCGCGCTGCGACTTCACGACGAACTTCGAGCCGACGGGCGCCGTTCACGATGTCCACGAGGATGGTCGTGGGGCGATCGCGCGACGCCCGGACGGCGGCCTCTGCCTGACCTGTGGCGCGACGGTCGAGCTGCCCGAGGGCGACCTGGTCGGACGGAAGCTGGCCGGCGGCCCGGCCGACCCCGCCGCGCTGGAGCGACCGGCGCGAGGCGGTGGCCGGCGTGGCGGCCCGCGGAGCGGCGGGGGAGCCCGCCGCGGGAACCGGGGCGCAGGCACCTCACGATCCGGAGCCGGGACGCGGCGCTCGGGC
>DATDJA010000002.1:0-2621 GCA_036520795.1 Candidatus Limnocylindrales bacterium | reverse complement strand
CTTGCTCTGCTGCCACGCGGTCGACAGCTTGATCTCGGAGAGGTACTTCGACAACGCGCCGACGGACGGGCTGATCGACATCTCGTTGTCGTTGAGCACGATCAGCAGCTGGCTCTGGCGGTGGCCGATGTCGTTGAGGGCTTCGAGCGACAGGCCGGACAGCAGCGCCGCGTCGCCGACGACTACCGCGACCCGCTCGAGCGAGTGACGGAGATCACGCGCCGTCGCGAGGCCCTCCGCGATCGACAGGCCTGTGCCGGCGTGTCCACCGTCGAACGCGTCGTGGGCCGATTCGGTGCGCCGCGGGAAGCCGCCGATGCCGTCGATCTGGCGCAGCGTGTGGAAGCGATCCAGCCGGCCCGTCAACAGCTTGTGTGCGTAGGCCTGATGACCCGTGTCCCACACGATCCGGTCGCGCGGCGACTCGAGGATCCGGTGCAGGGCCAGGGTGATCTCGACGACGCCCAGCGAGGACCCGAGGTGGCCGCCGGTGACGGCGACGGTGCGGATGATCGTCTCGCGGAGCTCGGAGGCGAGCTGCTCGAGATCGGACTCGGTGAGGCCCCGGAGGTCCGAGGGTCCAGCGAGTCGATCGAGGATGGGCACAGGGGCGGCTCCTGACTGGCGATTCACCTGCGGTTGCCCTGTCGGGCGCCGGCCTGTGACGCCGGGCGACGGTCCTCGGTGACGTTTATTTGATATCTGATGGTAGCACGATTACGCAAGGCGCTCCCCATGCCCTACTCGTCGGCGGCGTCCTCGGGACGCACGTCGACCGCCGCGAGGGCACCACCGGCCCGCGCAACGAGCTGCTGGACCCGGAGCTCCGCGTCCGCGAGGAGCGTGGAGCACCGCTCGTGCAGGGCGACGCCCCGCTCGTACAGGGCAATCGTGCGCTCGAGCGGCTGCCCCCCGGCCTCGAGCTCGCCGACGGTTCGCTGGAGTTCGGCGAGGGCCTCGTCGAAGCTGAGCGTTGCGATCTCCGCGGCGGGCGGCGCGGTCGGCTCGGTCGTCATCGGCGTGAAGGATACGTGGGATGGCTCGCCGCGCGACCCATCAGGCGGACTCGAGGTCGACCGTCGCGGCGATATCGCCCCCGGCCAGCGTGACCCGCAGCCCCGTGCCCGCCGGCGCGTCGGACGGTTCCCGGACGATGCTGCCGTCGCCCCGGCGCCGCGCGATCGCGTAGCCGCGAGCGAGCGTCGCCTGCGGACCGAGCGCGCCGAGCGCGGATCCGCTGGCGTCGAGGGCGGCCCGAGCCCGGGCGACGCGGGCGGCGGCGAGGGCGTGCTGCCGCCCGGCGACCCGCTCCTCGTTGGCCCGCGCCGCGCCGACGCGGACAAGCGTGGCCCTCGTCGCCCGGTCGAGCAGGAGGCCGGCGCGCTCCCGCGACTCGGCCAGGCGGACCGCGGGGTCGAGGCGGTCCAGCAGGCGGCGCTCGGCGGCGAGCTCGCGGGTCGCGGCGCCGAGCCTGCCGGCGACCAGCGCGTCGAGGCGCGCATGCCGCGCACGGAGCGCTGCTGCGGCTTCAACGCGATCAGGGACCACGAGCTCCGCGGCGGCCGAGGGTGTCGGCGCGCGGACGTCGGCCGCGAAGTCGGCGAGCGTCACGTCGACCTCGTGCCCCACGCCGCAGACGAGCGGCACGGGGTGCGCAACGATCGCGCGCACCACCCGCTCATCGTTGAACGACCACAGGTCCTCGAGCGATCCCCCACCCCGGGCCAGGATCGTGACGTTTGGCGCATCGGCCTCTCGTCCGTCGCGTGCGGCCTCCTCGATCCAGCGCTCGAGCCGCCGCAGGGCTCCGACGATGCTGGCCGGCGCGCTCTCCCCCTGCACCTGGCACGCGACGAGCATCACGCGGGCGAGCGGCCACCGCCGCGCCAGCACGTTGCACACGTCGCGCCAGACGGCCCCCGTGGGCGAGGTGACGACCGCGATCACACCCGGTCGGTCCGGCAGCGGCCGCTTGCGCGCGGCGTCGAACAGGCCCTCTTCGGTGAGGCGCGCCTTCAGCTGCTCGAACCGGATCGTGAGGTTGCCGAACCCCGATGGCTGCAGGGACTCGACGTAGAGCTGGAGCGCGCCCTGGGGCTCGAACACGTCCATCCGGCCGTGGACGATCACCTGGAGCCCCGTCTGCGGCTGGAACGCCGACCTGACTCGTTCGTCGCGGAACCACACGCACTGGAGCTGGGCCTTCGAATCCTTCAGGGTGAAATAGGCATGGCCCGCCGTCGACACGGTCACGCGCCCGATCTCGCCCTCGACCCACAGGTCACGCAGCCCGTCGTCCGCCCGGACGCGCTCCCGAATCGCGCGGCTGACCTCCGAGACGGTCTTGACCTGCAGTCCGAACGTGCCGCCCGGGACTGTCGGTCGTTGCCCGGTCGTGGCGGCGCCCTCGTCCGGCACCGCGTCCCAGGCGGGCAGCAGCCAGTCGGGCGGCTCGGAACCGGCCATCAGAGCCGGGTCTGGTACTCGCCGGTGCGGGTGTCGATGCGCAGCGTGTCGCCTTCGGTGACGAACAGCGGCACGACGACGACGAGACCCGTCTCCATCGTCGCGTTCTTGCGTGCGCCCTGGGCGGTGTCGCCAGCGAAGCCGGGCTCGGTCTC
>DATDJA010000001.1:0-7219 GCA_036520795.1 Candidatus Limnocylindrales bacterium | reverse complement strand
GAGCAGGATCCCGGTCGTGAACACGCCCTGCTTCTCGAGCCGGTCGAGGTACACGGGCTCGATGCGCGTGAGCTCGGTGATGGGCGGCACGGGCGGAAGCGGCCTCCGATGGTGGGTGACGTGGCGGCCATTATCACGGGTTGGAGCCGGACCGCGCTGCGGCAGGCTCAGTGGTGCGGATGCGCCATCGCGTCCACGACGATCGCGACCGCCAGGACGAGGGCGTCGTCCTGATCCGGGCTGACCGAGATCCCGTAGGTGTCACGCACCCGGAACCACTTCTTGCCGACGTCGGCAATCCGGCCGCCCGGGCCGTCGATCCGGTACTCGTGGTCGGTGATCTTGCCCTCGACCTGCCAGTCGACGCCGGCCTCGAGCTCGACGATGAAGTGCTCACGCAGCGGCGAGATCAGCTTCTTGTGGACCGATGCGATCTTGCCCGCCTGGTTCTCGATGTCCATGGTGTCCCGGACGTGGACCATGGCCTCGTGGATCTTGAACAGCTCGCGGCCGAAGGTGTCCTCGAGGACCAGCGTCTTGCGGACGCGCAGCGCCTTGCCGTCGACCTTGAACACCCGCTGCCCGGGGCCGTTCTCGATCCAGAAGTCGTCGCCGATCGAGAACATCGCCTGGCGCATCTGGTAGACGTTGGGCGGCGGGCCCTCGTCCTTGTGGCCGAACATCCGAAGACGCTACCCGTTGTAGCCCGGGATCTGGTCGCGGTTGCCGTAGGCGCTGTAGGTGTAGTGGCCCAGATCGAGGACGAACGCGATGCCGACCCAGATCCAGTCGGCGCCGGTCAGGCCGCCCGGGCCATACAGGATCGTGTACATCAGCGTGGTGAACGGCAGGAAGATCAGGCCGAGCAGCGGCCACAGGAAGAAGTCATTGAACACGGCCGCCACGACGTTGGGCCGGGCGATCCAGAAGATGGCGAATGCGACCCGCGGGAACAGCCCCGCCAGGATTGCGAACAGACACATGTTGAATGCCTCCTAACCCTCACCCCCGCGACCCCCAGTATCCGTGGTGCGCCGGGCCGGACATCACCCGATCTGGATGAGCAGGTCCGCCCGAACGGGCAACAGGTCGGCACGTCCGGCCGTCGATCGCCGGCGCTCGGCGCCGATACGCTGGCAGCAGGCCGTCGCAACGGAGAGCTGCATGTCCGCGAGCCACGCCCACGCGAGCCAGGTCGACCGCGATCTCGACCTCGATGGGCGCTCGCCCGGCGCGCCGCGGCCGGACGACGCCGGCCGATCGCCGGCGTCCATCGCCGGAACGGCGGACCCGCGGTTCGCCGGCGGCGTCTCGGCGCCCGGTCTGATGGCCCTCCAGCGATCGGCCGGGAACGCGGCGGTCGCGTCGCTGGTCGCGCCGAGGTCCGTGCAGCGAGCCGTCGAGATCGGCGAGGTCACGACCAGCGTCGATGCCGTCGACAGCCCGCCCGAGACCGCCGGGGCGGGTGGCGCCGGCGCGAGCGGCGCCGTGACGTCGGACGGCGGCACCACGACGATCACCGGGGCGGTGATCAACCTGGACTCCGCGATGACCCAGACGAGCGGCGTGATCCGCGCCGGCACGATCATCGCCGACTCGGTCGTCGCCGCGAGCTACTCGCCCGGCGCCGGCAACGTGTGGTGAGGGTGAGGTCGGCCTAGCGCTCCAGCGAGCGCGACTCCAGCACGACGTCCCAGTGCGCATCCAGCAACGCGAACCGGTGGCGCTCCTCCGCGTGGAACGTTTCCTGGTCCGGGTAGAGACGCCGCGCGAACTCGGCGTCACCGTGCGCCTCGACCGCCGCCCAGTCGCGATACGTGATCGAGACCAGCACGTCCCAGTCCGCCCGGCCCTCCCCGTGGAACCGCGGCGTCCACATCTGGACGTCGGTGAACCGGCCCGACGCGAGCTGCTCGCGCAGGATCGGCCAGTGGTTCTTCTCGAACAGCGCCACGAACTCGTCGTGGGCCCCCCAGCGGGTGCGGTAGAAGTACAGGATCTCGACCGGCTCGGTCATGCGTCGCTCCCTCGTGGCGTCTCGGTGGCCAGCCGCGCGGCCTCGCGCCGCAGGAGCTCCCACGCACGCTCGACGTGCCGCTCCTCCGTGCGCAGGTTGCCGACGGCCAGGCGGATCGTGAACCGGTTACGCAGCCGGGTGTGGGACAGGAACACGTCGCCCGTGCGGTTGACCGCGTCCATCAGCCGGGCGTTGAGGTCGTCGAGCAGGTCGGGCACGTCGCCCTCGTCCTCCTGACCGGTCAGCGCCGCCGGGCGATAGCGGAAGCACACCGTCGAGAACGGCACCGGCGCCAGGCGCTCCCAATCAGGATCCGCGTCCACCCAGGCGGCAAACCGCGCAGCGAGCTCCAGGTGGAAGTCGATCCGCCGCCGCAGCCCGTCGAGCCCGAACCAGCGGATCAGCATCCACAGCTTCAGCGCGCGCATGCGCCGGCCGAGCTGCGGCTGGTACTCGTTCAGGTCGAGCACCGGCGACGCGCGGTCGAGGGTCCGCAGGTACTCGGGCACGAGACCGAACGCCGCCCGCAGCTGGTCCATCCGCCGCGTCAGCAGGAGCGACGCGTCGAGCGGGGTGAACAGCCACTTGTGCGGGTTGACGACGATCGAGTCGGCGCGGTCCCAGCCCACGAACGCCGATCGACGCTCGGGCAGCAGCGCGACGGGTCCGGCATAGGCGGCGTCGACATGCAGCCAGAGGCCTTCGCGTGCGGCGACGTCCGCGATCGCCGACACCGGGTCGACCGACGTCGACGAGGTCGTGCCGACGGTGGCGACCACCGCCACCGGGCAGCGGCCGGCGAGGTGATCCGTCTCGATCGCCGTCGCGAGCGCATCGACGTCCATCTCGTAGGCGTCGTTGGCCGGGACCTTGACCACGGCCGCGCGCCCCAGCCCCAGCGTCATGCATGCCTTCTCGATCGAGCTGTGGGCCTCGGCCGACGCGTAGACGCGCGGATCGCCGCCCTTCGCCCGCGCCGCGAGGCCGCGCGCCGCGGCGTCGAGACCCGAGGCCTCACGGGCCGCGGCCAGGGCGATCAGCGATGACGTCGAGGCCGTGTCGGTGAGCAGGCCGCTGAAGGTGTCGGGCAGGCCGAGGGCTTCGCGCAGCCAGCCGACCACGACGGTCTCGAGCTCCGTGCCGATCGGCGACGTCCGCCACAGCATCGGGTTCTGCCCGAGCGCGGCCGTGAGGAACTCGCCCAGCATCCCGGGACCCGAGGCAGTCGTCGCGAAGTACGCGAGGAAGCCCGGGTGCTGCCAGTGGGTGGCGTTGGGGACGACGAGACGATCGACGTCGGCCAGGATGGCCTCGAGGGGTTCCGGCCGGTCGGGCGCGTGGGCCGGGAACAGCGGCGCGATCGACCCGGGCTCGATCGGGGGCAGGACCGGACGCTGCTCGATGGTGGCGAGGTAGTCGGCGATCCGGTCGACCACGTCGTGCGCCGCCGCGCGGAACGCCTCCGGGTCCATGTCGTTGCGGCCATCGACCTGCTGCGGGTCGAGGCCCGGCTCCCCCAGGTCGCTCACCCGGCCAGTCTACCGGGGCAGTCGGTCAGATCGATTCGCCGGCGGCCGAGAGGATCGAGTTGATCTGGCCGCCGAGAAGGATCAGGGCGACGATCGCTACCAAGGCGATGAGGACAATGGCGCCGACAATCAGCACGCAGGCGAGCGCGATGCCGCCCATGGAGCCGCTCGCCGGGGCGACGATCGCCGAGTTGGCAAACCGGTCGTGGAGGCCTTGCTTCGTCGGGCTCGTGACGGTCGAGATCAGCAACACGAGCGACCATAGGAGCAGCAGGGTCCCGGAGATCCCCGACGTGCTCGCGGAGTAGCCGAAGGCCGAGAGCCAGCCACCCAGTGCGATCCAACGCCGGACGGCCTGGTTGAGGTCGAGCGTGCCGTCCACCGAGCCGGCTGTCATCACGATCGACCCTCGACGCCGCCCTATCGAGGGACGGTCCGCGACATGGTGCTACCGCTGTCAACGTCCCGGTCCCCGATTCGTGACGGCCGTTGTGAAACATTGCGACCGCGTGAGCGTTCTTCTGATTGAGGTCCGCGTCATTGACCCGCGGCAAGCGGCGATACGTGCGGCGCGGGCCTCTTCTCCCCTCCGCTCCTCCGTTCTCTCCGTTGGCGGGGCACGTCGGCGAGCGCAGATCGCGTGCTCCACCGCATACTGCGTGCGGCTGACGTCCATGACCGCGAGGGTGAACATGACACGCGATGACGAGCGCCTGCGCCGCTCCGAGCAGGAGCTCCTGGTCGGAGGACTGCCGGAGCTGCCGGGAATCCTGACCGCCCTGAACCTGACGCCCGGCCTCGGCGTCCACCTGCGCGGTCTCGCCGACCAGCTGCTCGTCGTAGACCATCCCGGGGCAACGATCAGCCGAGCCGAGCGCGAGATGATGGCGACGGCGGTCTCAGCCGGCAACGACTGCTTCTACTGCATGGACTCCCACGGGGCGTTCGCGAGCGCCCTGCTCATGAAGTCCGGTGCGGATGATCTGCTCCCGGTCGTCGACACCATCAAGCAGGGCTCGTCCGAGGGCCTCGACCCGAAGATGCAGGCGCTGCTGCACATCGCCCGAACCGTGCGCCGCGAGCCACTCGATCTCACCAAGGCTGACGTGGACGCGGCGCACGCCGCGGGAGCCACCGACGGCGACGTCCAGCTCGCGGTGCTCATCGCCGCGGGGTTCTCGATGTACAACCGCCTGGTCGAGGGCTTCCGGGCACCCACGCCGCCGACGGCCGAGGCCTACGTCTCACGCGCCGGCGAGATCGCCGACCACGGCTACAGCTCGCGGGAGGTCACCTCAGTCCCGAGCTGACGAGGGGCGACCCCTGGGCCGTCAGTGTTCGACCACCTTGTCGAGCGCGGCCGCGGCCTCGACCCAGGATGCGACCTCAGCTTCACTCGGGACCCTGCGAACGATCCCGGGGCGTGCGGCCACGACCTCCTGGAGCGTGACCGCGAGGTTGGCCGGGTTGCGCTGGGCGAGCTCCGCGGGGGAACCCACGCCCCCGGCCTCGAGCAGGTCGCTGTATTGCGGACCGACGCCCGGAACACGCATCAGGTCCACCTTGTCGACCCACGCTCGGATCAGGTCGCTCCTGATCCCGGTCGCCTCGGCGATCTTCTCGCGGTCGGACGGCTTCGCGCCGGCCGACAGGAGGTCGGACGTGGTCACGATGCCGGCCCCCGCGAGCTTCTCGGCGTAGGCGGGACCAATCCCTTCGACCGTGTCGATCCGGACGTGATGGGCCGCACCCGGCGTCTCGACGGGTTCCGCGGCAGCTGCCGCGATGGGCGCCATCGGCGCGGGGGCGGGAGCCGCCGGCGTGGGCGCGGGAGCCGCCACCGCGGCCGCGACGAGGGGGGCCGCAGCAGGCGCTTCAACGGCGGCCTGCGCGGCCGGCGCCGGTGCCGCCGCTCGAGTGGGCTCAGCTGGCGCAGCGGGCTGCTGGCCGACGCCGAACGCCGCCTTCACCTCCCCCGTGTTCAGGTACCAGAGGAGCAGCAAGGGCATCAACGCCATCGAGATCCCGAGGCCCGAGCCCGGGAACTGGAAGAACGCGAGGACTGCCTCGAACAGGGCGATCCCGACCATGATCAGGGCGAACAGGCGGGCCCACGGCTGGAGCGCCCACAGGCCGAACGCCGCGAGCAGCCAGACGATGCCCGTGAAGATCGTGAGCCAGCCCCACAGCCCGACGCGCTCGAAGGCCGGCAGGTCCCCCAACGCGCCGAACCAGTCGAACCCGACCATGCGCAGGCCCAGGAACAGGAAGCCGAAGCCGGCGAGGGCCGCGAAGAAGCCGATGACGGCGATGAGAATGGGCGGATTCTTCATGAGCATCACTCCCCACTATGTGGTGGTGCCCTGCTGGGCTGGCACCGATCCCGGTCGCTTGCCAGCGACGCCTTCCCTCTGCACAGCAGCATACAAGCACAAGCCGACGGCTCAGCGGTCGACAAAGATTGAGTCAGACGGCGCGAAGGCCGGGTCATACCGTTGTGAGAGCACCCATCCGAAGGGGCTCGACCGAAGGGCTGAGGGATGGATCCTGATCTGGTAGTTCGGGCGCAGCGCGGCGACGAAGAGGCATTCGCCAGCCTCGCCGTCGCCTGCGGCGACCGATTGCACGCGATCGCGCACCGGATCCTGCGCGACGTCGACCTCGCCGAGGACGCGACGCAGCAGGCGCTGCTCGCGATCTGGCGGAACCTCCCCCAGCTCCGCGACCCGGCTCGCTTCGACTCCTGGTCGTACCGGCTCCTCGTCAACGCCTGCTACGACGAGGGGCGCCGGGTCCGCGTCTGGAAACCGAACGTGCGAATCCTGCAGGACCACGAGCCGGCGGCGGCCGACACGCTCGGCGACGTCCTCGATCGTGACCAGCTCGAACGCGGCTTCCGCCGGCTATCGGTCGAGCACCGGGCCGTGCTCGTCCTGCACCAGTACATGGACCTCTCGATCGACGAGGTTGCCGACACCCTCGGGGTCCCCGCCGGCACCGTCCGATCCCGACTTCATCACGCGTTGCGCGGGCTGCGTGCGGCGCTCGAGGCCGACAGCCGGTCGCAACTCCGGGAGGTCGCCCGATGACCACCGACGCAGAGCTGACGCGCTTCGTCCGGTCGTGGCTGCAGGAAGGCCGGACACGCCTTCCGGACCGTGTCCTCGACGCCGTGCTCGCGGAGATCCCCACGACCCGACAGCGCCGCTCCTGGTGGCCGGCGCGGAGGATCGGGGACATGACTCCATTCGCCAAGTTCGCGACGGCTGCCGCCGCCGTGACCGTCATCACGATTGCCGGTGTCAACGTCCTCCAGGCACCAGGGCCGGTTGGGCCGGGTACGCCGTCAGCCGTGGCCTCGCCGTCGCCGTCCCCTGCCGCATCGCCGTCCGTCACACCCTCGCCGTCGCCGGTGGGCGCCGCGCTCTTCGGCCCGCTGGGATCAGGCCGGTACACCTGGCCCTGGGAGGGCGGCGAGGTGTCGTTCGCCGTCGAGGACGGCTGGACGGCGAGCGCCGACGGCATCGCCAGGCGCATCGACACCCCCGGCGAGTACACCCTGGGACCCCACCTTCCCGGCACGCTCAACGAGGTCACCCACATCTATAGCGACGCCTGCCAGTCGGCGGGCCGGCTGGAACCGGTTGGCCCGTCAGTCGACGACCTGGTGGCC